>CAYODE010000035.1:18182-24424 GCA_964402685.1 uncultured Aestuariivita sp.
ACACCTCATGTGTCGGCGCGTTCGACTCCCGCGGTGATGGCGTCGCGCAGTTTCTTTTCGACAGACTTCTGCTTGGATTTTGAGTGATATTTTAAGCCGAACATGTCCTTCACATAGAAAGTGTCGACAACCTGTTCACCGTAGGTCGCGATCACTGCGTTGGCGACGTTCACGTTCATCTCTGCCAGACTGCGGGCCAAGTCATACAAAAGCCCCGGACGATCCCGCGTGTCCACCTCGACGATTGTATAGATGTCCGACCCATCATTGTCGAAAGTAATGTGCGTGGGTACATCAAAGGCTTTCTCGCGCTTCTTGACCTTGTCCTTGGCTTTGAAGGCCTCTTGGGCAACGACCTCACCCCGCAGGGTTTTTTCGATCATCTGCGTCAGGCGCGGCAGGCGGGCGGCTTCGTATGGTTTGCCTTCGCTGTCCTGTATCCAAAACGCGTCCGTCACATAGCCGTCTTTCGTGGTGTAGCTGCGGGCATCAACCACGTTCGCACCCACCAGTGCGAGTGCACCCGCGACGCGGGCAAAGATGCCTGGGTGATCCGACATCACAAAACAGGCCCGCGTCGCATCGCGATCTTCATCGGGGTAGAGGTGGATCAGGATACGCGCATCGTCATCGATCTGGTCCAACTCACGCAGCATTCGGGCAAAATCCACATGCGCAGTGACGTGAAGTCCTTGCCAATAGGGATCGTAATGCCGCGCTGTCTCGCGCTTGAGATCGGCCTTCGACCAATCGGGCAAAGCCTTGCGAAGCGTCTTCTTGGCCTCGGCCCCGCGATTTTCGCGGTTCAGGTCTTCCATACCGGTCTCAAGCGCCCGACGCGCCTGCCGATACAATGCCCGGATCAGCGCTGCTTTCCAGTTGTTCCAGGTATCCGGGCCCACGCCGCGAATATCACAGACGGTCAGAACACACAGCAGGTCCAGCCTTTTGACCGTCTGCACAGCTTTGCAGAAATCGCGCACAGTACGCGGATCCGCGATGTCCCGCTTTTGCGCCATGTCCGACATCAACAGGTGATACCGGACCAGCCATTCAACGGTTTCAACCTCGGACTTGTTTAGCCCCAGACGGGGCGCAACCTGACGCGCGATCTGAGCGCCCAGCATGCTGTGATCCTCGGCTCGGCCTTTTCCGATGTCGTGGAGCAGGAGTGCCACGTAAAGCACCTTGCGATTCACGCCTTCCTTAAGAATACCCGAGGCCACCGGCAGATCTTCGACCAACTCACCCTTTTCGATCTTCGCCAGTTGCGCGATGCATTGAATGATGTGCTCGTCCACCGTGTAACTGTGATACATGTTGAACTGCATCATCGCGACGATGGGTTCGAATTCCGGCAGGAAAGCAGACAGAACGCCCAGTTCGTTCATCCGCCGCAAGGCCCGCTCTGGGTTCCCGTGTTTCAGCAATAGATCCAGGAAAATGCGCTGCGCCTCTTTGTTGTTGCGCATCTCGTCATCAATCAGGTGCAGGTTTGCACGCACCAGCCGCATTGCATCGGGATGGATCAACATCCCAGTCCGCAAACCCTCCTCGAACAAACGCAGAATGTTCAAAGGGTCGTCCAGAAAGGTGTCGAGATCTTCAACGTTCAACCGATTGTGGACTACGAGGTAGCCAGGTTTGACCCGTGGCTTGCGCCGAAAAATCCGTTCCAGAAGCGGTTCAGACTTCACATGGTTCGCTTCCAGATCGGTGAGCAGAATACGCGTCAGATCGCCAACGGCGGTGGCATGCAGGAAATAATCCTGCATGAACAACTCGACGCCACGACGCCCCGCTTTGTCCTGATACCCGAGTCGGTCTGCCACCTCGACTTGCATGTCGAACGTCAAAGCCTCGACAGGGCGTCCAGCGATCAGATGCATATGGGCGCGCACGCCCCACAGAAAATCCTCGGCCTTTACGAACCGGTCGAATTCTTCAGGTCGAAAGACACCCAACCCAACGAGTTCTGCCGCGTCTTCGACACCACGAATATACTTTGCAATCCAAAACAGGGATTGCAGATCCCGCAGCCCGCCTTTGCCTTCCTTTACGTTGGGCTCCACCACATAGCGTTGGAAAAACTTGCGGTGACGTGTTTCGCGTTCTGAAAGCTTCGCCTCGATGAAATCACGACCTGTTCCGCTGAACAGTTCATTGCGAAGGCGTGTCTTGAGTTCGTCGGCTAGGGGCTTATCGCCATCCAGGAACCTGTGCTCCAAAAGCGCGGTGCGAATTGTGAAGTCGTCGTGCCCCAACCGCAGACATTCTTTGATCGTGCGCGAGGCGTGCCCGACCTTCAGCTTCAGATCCCACAGCAGGTAAAGCATGCTTTCAATCACACTCTCTGCCCAGGGCGTGATCTTGTACGGTGTCAAAAACAACAGATCGACGTCCGAGAAAGGCGCCATTTCACCACGCCCATAACCCCCTACCGCAATAAGCGCGATGCGTTCGCCATTTGTCGGGTTGGCCAAAGGATGAAGATGCGTTTGCGCAAGATAAAGCGTGGATCGGACCAAACCATCTGTCAAAAATGTATAGGCCCTGGTCAGAGGACGTGCTGCAAAGGGCGCTGCCTCGAACGAATTTGCAATAGCCGCACGTCCGTCTTCCTTGGCTTTGCGTAGAAGGGCGACAGCTTCGCGACGTAACTCTGTCGCATCAGCAGCAGAACGTGCCGCGGCGTCAAAGGCCGCGCGCATGGCATCTTCGTCAAAGATCTGATCTGCCGGGCAGATCAGTGTCGTAGGATCTGGGACCTTGGTCTCGTCAGAAACCGGCGCCACTAAAGCTTCTTGGGGCAGGGTCAATCACAACCACCTGTCTGTTTTGGATCGTGGCCACAGCCAACCCGCGTTCATTAGTGCCATCCGGCCGTAAACGGAAGATTCCATTCACACCGGTAAAGCCCGCCGATTGGGTCAACGCCTGACCCGTCAGCGCGTTGGACTGGCCATTGGCCACCAAGGCGCCAATGGCCGCGATTCCGTCAAAAGCAAGACCCGCAATCGGGTGCGGGGTTGTGCCATAGGCCGCTTGGTATCTCTGGCTGAAGCGCTGTGACAGCGTCGGGTCTGGTAACGCGAACCAACCGTTTTGCAGCCCTGGCAGATCCAACGTCTGCGCAGGAATATCCCAACGCGTCAGGCCAATATACTGATATTCATCCGTCCTTAGTCCGGATTCAGGCAGAAGCTGAGCAAGCAAAGGGAGGGCGCCAGCGGTCGTAGATGTCAAAAATACGGTATCAGCGGCCGAACTTCGCGCCGCCGAGGTTACCTGCGGAACGGCGGCAATGACGCTTTGCTGGGACAGTTCATAGGGGACTACCCCGCCGACCCGAACCGTCGAAGTGGCGGCCGCCGATTGGATCGCATTGCGTCCAATCTGCCCAGCGACATCATTGGAATGGACAACAATCGCTGTTGTTTTGCCCTGTGCGCCTGCGTAGTTCATCAAACGACTGGCCGTGTTCTGGAACGTGGGTCCCAGCACATAGACGTTCCCGCCTGCGATTGTCGTATTGTTGGAAAAGGACAGCACATTGATGTTTCGTGAGGCGGCTGCAACGCCGGCTGCGTTTGCTGCTTCGGCATAGACAGGTCCCAGAAGGATGCGCGCGCCATCGTTAATGGCTTGCGTGGCCTGAGAGGCGGCCTGTTGTGCGCTTCCGGCGGTCGAATAGACCCGAAGGTCAATTGTGACACCATTCAGATCGGCCATTGCAAGGCGTGCCGCGTTTTCAAGGCTTTGCGCCAGCACGTCGTCGCCACTTTGACCAGAGCCGCTGGGGACCAGCAACGCAACAGGAACGGGAGCGTTCGTGTTGATGCTGGGGCCGCCCCCCGGTGACGGTAAACCGACATCACATGCCGCAAGTGCCAGCGCAGAAAACGCCGCGAGCACAAGCTTGCGGGACGAGCTGAAAAGGTTGAACATAGTCGCCGACACTCCCTGGTCTGCAGAGGCTTGGCCCTGCAATGGTCTTTTGGGAGATAATAAACACCAGTCGGGGCGGGTCCAGCGTTGAATCCTCAGATCACAACTCTTGCACCGGGTCTCTACTTTGTCGCGACGCCGATAGGAGCGGCTCGGGATATCACGTTCAGAGCGCTCGATATCCTTGCTTCGGCTGACGTTATTGCGGCCGAAGACACCCGCAGCTTGCGCAAGTTAATGGAAATTCACGGTATTTCACCGGGTGCAAGACGGATCATTGCCTATCACGATCACAGCAATGCAGCCGTGCGTGCCAAGCTGATTGCCGCAGTGGAAGATGGGCAAGCCGTTGCTTACGCGTCCGAGGCGGGTATGCCGCTTATCGCTGATCCGGGGTTCGAGCTGGGGCGTGACATGGCTGCAGCCGGCCATAAGGTCACCGTTGCTCCGGGCCCATCAGCCGCATTGGCGGCGCTGGCAATCTCTGGTTTGGCCAGTGACGCATTTTTCTTTGGCGGGTTCCTGCCCTCGGCCCGCGCCGCGCGCAAATCCAAATTGGAGAGCCTGCGCGAAATACCCGGCACGCTCATCTTTTTCGAATCGCCTCGGCGGGTCGGCGCCATGGTGCAAGATGCCGCTCAAGTTCTGGGGCCCGACCGCTCTGCCGCAATCTGCCGAGAGATCACCAAAAAATTCGAAGAGGTGATGCGCGGTTCTCTAGAGGAGTTGGGATCGCGGATTGGCGATCAGGCGCTAAAAGGCGAAGTTGTCGTGCTGATTGCTCGCGGGGATTTAGAAAAAATTAGCGACTTGGATTTAGAGGCAGAAGTGCGCGCGGCACTGCAAACGATGTCGGTCAAGGACGCCGCCGATTCCGTGTCCAAGGCACATGGATTGGCCCGACGCAAAGTGTACCAGCTGGCGCTGAAGCTGGGAAAGGAAGATGAATGACATCGGATAGGCACCATCGCGGACGTATGAATTACCATGCTGGCATGGCTGCAGAAGACCGCATTCAGCAGGTTTATATCGAGGGTGGGCACGCGCTATTGGCGCGGCGATGGCGCGGACAGCGGGGCGAAATCGATCTGATCTTTCGCAAGAACGCGGTTGTTATATTTGTCGAAGTGAAGCAAGCCGCCGACTTCGCCCATGCGGGCGAAAGCCTGCGACGGTCGCAAATGAACCGTATTACCTCTGCCGCCGAGGAGTTTCTGGGCACGCAACCGGGTGGCACGATGACGGAGTGCCGATTTGACGTCGGGCTGGTAAACCGCGCCGGCGCCCATCAAATCATCGAGAACGCATTCACTGTGCACGAGTACACATTGAATTGACGCGCGCGCTGCGCCATGTATCGGCGCAACCAGCAAAAGGCGCGCGGCATGAAGATTGCATTTCAAATGGACCCAATCGGCGGTGTGGATATCAACGCCGACAGCTCATTCCGACTGGCGGAGGAAGCGCAGGCGCGGGGCCACACACTTTTCTACTACAGTCCGGATCACTTGGCCTATCAGGAAGGGCGGATTACGGGACGTGGGTATGACATGACGGTCCAACGTGTGGCAGGGGATCCTGCCGTGCTTGGCTCGATGCGCGAAGTGGATCTGGCAGAATTCGATGTGATCTGGCTGCGCCAGGATCCGCCATTTGACATGCATTACATCACGTCCACCCATTTGCTGGACCGATTGAAGGGCAAAGCGCTTGTGGTCAACGATCCCTTCTGGGTGCGTAACTATCCCGAAAAACTGCTGGTACTGGACTTCCCAGAGCTGACACCGCCAACCACAATCGCGCGTGATCTCGAGACAATCAAAGCGTTCAAGGAAAAGCACAAGGATATCATTCTTAAACCCCTCTATGGGAATGGTGGTGCTGGTGTATTCAGACTTGATGCCAATGACCGAAACCTTGCATCCCTACATGAGCTCTTCACCGGTTTTTCCCGCGAACCTCTGATCGTACAGAAATTCCTCCCCGACGTGAGCAAGGGCGACAAGCGCGTGATCCTTGTGGACGGCGAGCCCGTTGGTGCTATCAACCGAGTTCCGGCTAAGGGAGAGACCAGGTCCAACATGCATGTCGGTGGTCGGCCCGAGAAGATTGGTCTAAGTGACCGAGATTTGGAAATCTGCGCGGCAATAGGACCGCTCCTGCGTGAAAAGGGGCAGATCTTTGTCGGTATCGATGTCATCGGCGAGTATCTGACTGAAATCAACGTGACCTCCCCAACCGGTATTCAAGAGCTGGAGCGGTTTGACGGAGTGAACATCGCCGAAAAGGTCTGG
>CAYODE010000036.1:0-24298 GCA_964402685.1 uncultured Aestuariivita sp.
TGGACCTGTCGGCCTTCTATTTCGATATTCGAAAAGACGTCCTTTATTGCGATGGTGATACTGTGCGACGCCGTGCGGCGCGGACGGTTCTGGACCTATTGCACCACCGACTGACGACATGGTTGGCGCCAATCCTCGTCTTCACGGCGGAAGAGGTCTGGTTGGAGCGTTTCCCGGGCGACGAGAGCTCGGTCCACTTGAAGGACATTCCCGAAACACCGCAAGACTGGCGTAACGACACGCTTGCTGGATATGTGGCAGATGTCCGTCGCGTTCGTCGAGTTGTGACGGCCGGTCTGGAACTGCAGCGCCAGGACAAGGTGATCGGCTCCTCCCTCGAAGCTGCGCCCGTTGTACACGTCGAAGATCAATCGGTGCGCGATTTGCTGTCGCGGTTCGACATCGATGATCTGTGCATCACCTCTGGACTGACGGTCAGCAAAGATCCGGCGCCGGCCGAAGCATTCCGCCTGCCAGAGGTCGAAGGCGTCGGAATGGTGTTCGAAAAGGCAGAAGGGCAGAAATGCCTCCGTTGCTGGAAAATCCTGCCTGACGTCGGCATGCACAAACATCCGGGTGTGTGTGGCCGTTGTAACGAGGCCTTAGGCTGAGGCATTCCACCATGCATTTGTTGCTGTCCGCGTTTCGTTTCGAAACGCGGACACTTTTTTGAGGCTACACAACTCTGTGATGTGGGGTGTTTCACGAACAGTCGCACCCAACATCTTAGGTGAAAGTTGATTTAGGAGCCTCCCATGTTTCTCCGTATGGCATTTGCTTCACTTGCTCTTACTGCACTGGCGGCCTGTGATACCGGAACCACGAGTGTGAACACATCGATCCCGGGCGACACGGCTCAGAGCTTTGAAACGCGAAGCACAACCGCAACGCGCACGCACAATTACCGCATGAGTGGATCGCGTTATGGCATGCGGTGATGCGCAACAATCGGATTGATGCGCATCGGTTCTGAGGGCATTTTTCTCGCATGCCAATGATCGCAGTAGATACACAATTCGGCCGGATCGGAATCGAAGAACAAAACGGCGCTATCACCCGGACCATGTGGGATGGGGAGTCTTCTGGGACACCCAGCGACTTGCTGCGCGACGCTGCAAAGCAACTCACAGAATATGATACAGGCGCCCGAACAGAGTTTGATCTACCTTTTCGGGTTGAAGGCAGTGCGTTTCAGCAAGCTGTTTGCGCAGCAATGGCAGCGATCCCCTTTGGCCAAACACGCACCTATGGCGAGATTGCGAAAGAGCTTGGGCAGTCTGCACAGGCTGTCGGCTCGGCCTGCGGCGGTAATCCGATCCCGATACTGATCCCGTGCCACCGCGTTATGGGGGCCGGCGGCAGGTTAACCGGCTTTTCAGGAAAAGGTGGGGTGGAAACAAAAGTCGCGCTGCTGCGCCATGAAGGGGCCGCATCCCTCCTGATCTAGATCAACGATTTGTCCGCTGGGTATGCAAAGACTAAGATCACGATACCAAAGGAGGAGCGGAATGACCCAAGATCGGCAAGCGGTGAAGGTTGCTCTGCGCGAAAAGATGCTTTCGCTGGAAGCCGTTGAGTTGGAAGCAGCGATCGAACACTACGAGCGCTTTCTGGCCGAGGCCAAGCTGGATTCACGCGAACAACATGACAACTCGGACATCGCTGAAGCGCGCGAAAATGCAGATCTTGCAGCAGCATTCGACCATCCGGTGAAAGACCATCACGCCAAGATCGACGTTCTGGAGAACCTTGATTTTGGCGTCACAGATGTTGTGCAACCGGGCGCTGTCGTTTGCTTTGGCGAGCGCCATGTCATCGTGTCAGTGTCCACCGCTCAATTTGAACTCGATGACGTGACCTACATGGGCATCTCACCTCAAAGCCCGATTTTTCTGGCTATGAGCGGGTTGAGTGCCGGGGATACGTTCCGCTTCAATGGACGCGACATAGAAATCGAAGACGTGTTTTAGGCGTATCCAGCTCAGTTTCGTGCAGGGATCAATTGCTGTGCGATACCCGCCGAGACCAAATACATACTTGTGGCCACCAACCCCCAGAGAGCCCAGCTTTCCGGGTGGAAATCCACCCACGCCGCCCAGCCTGCAAACCACGTCCACGCCAGCGCCATTGGTAGCGACACCGTACGCCAGCGTTCAGTGCGCACGGGGTGAACGAATTTTAGTGGGATAAACATTGCAATCGCCAAGACTGTGACAACACTCAAACAAATCCACCAGGCCGGTTCGATGGCAAACAACACCAAGACCACCATGTTCCAGCAACCCGGGAAGCCTGAAAACGAGTTGTCCTTTGTTTTCATGCGCGTGTCCGCAAAGTAAAGCGCGCTTGTGAAGGTCATGATGATGATCATCACCCACCCCGACCAGCCATCCATCAGCCCTGACTTAAACAAGGCAAAGGCCGGGATAAACACGTAGGTCAGATAATCGATGATCAGATCCAGCAAAACGCCGTCAAATTCCGGTGCGTTCTTTTTGACATGATATTTGCGCGCGAGGGGACCATCGATCCCGTCGACAAAAAAGGCCACAACCAGCCACAGGAACATCAAATCCCATTTCGCGTCGATCGCGGCCAGCATGGCAAGCATCGCAAATACGGCACCCGTCGCGGTCAAAAGATGGACGGAAAGGGCTTTGGCGCGCGGTGTCATGCAGCTCTCATGCCGGAAATTTTGATTGGGTGCAAACCTCTTAGGCCTTGGGATGGGTTTGGTCGTACACTTCCATCAGTCGTGCCGTGTCTACCGCAGTGTAAGCCTGCGTCGTCGACAAAGATGCGTGTCCCAAAAGCTCTTGAATGGCGCGCAAATCACCACCTGCGGACAAGAGGTGGGTCGCAAAACTGTGTCGCATCGCGTGTGGTGTTGCGCTTGCTGGAAGACCCAGTTGAAGGCGGGTTTGCTCCATGACTTTTTGAATCGGTCGAGGGCCCAAGGCACCACCGCGCACGCCGCGAAAAAGCGGCGCCTCAGGTTCAATGGCGTAAGGGCTTTGCTTGATATAGTCATCCACCGCGTCCCGCGCGACTTTCAACACAGGAACGAGCCGTTCCTTTCCGCCTTTGCCAAAAATACGCAACACGTCTGGCAGGGGAATATCCCGGCCTTTCAGTCCCAGCGCTTCGGATATCCGAAGCCCGCATCCATACAACAAGGTCAAAACCGCAACATCGCGCGCTGCGACCCATGGTTTTGAGGATTGCATGGCAACTGTATCCAACATTTCGCTGGCCGCATCAGGAGCCAACGGCCGGGGAAGCTTTTTCTGAAACTTGGGCGCGCGCGTCGACAAAACTGCTGTGGGTTCAAAGCCTTCCCGTTCCGCCAGCCATCGATAAAAGCTCTTAACTGCCGAAAGCTTGCGCGCCAAGGATCGCGCACCAACACCCGATTGGCGGGACTGCGCCATCCATGCGCGCATATCGCTGACTGCGATGGACTCCAACGCTTTCAGCCCGGTAGCTTCGCCTTTATGCAAGGTGATGAAGGACAGGAATTCAGCAAGATCGCCTTGATAGGCCAGAAGTGTGTTCTCGGACGCGCCATTGAGCGCTTTTTGCGCGCTCAGCCAAGACTGAAGCGCGTCACGACACGCAGGTGAGATCAGGCTCAAGACAACCAGCGGCGCATCGATCTTTCAAATACGCCAGCGAAAAAGGACAACAGATCCGTACCTTGTTGAGGGGAGAACTGGTGCGGGTCCTCTGCTCCCATGACTAGCATACCAGGGAGGCGACCGCGTCCGAAATCCAACTTCAAACACGCTTCCGACCGGATCCAGTCTGCCGATTTGCCATACACTTCTTGTTCTGCTGCTTGCACCTGACGGAGCGTGACTTGCCGAACCTGCCCCCCGCGACCGTGTGTAAGATAATCGTCGACGAAGCCTGCCTTGGTCACACGCAGAACCTCACCCAAGCGTTGCACTACGGGATCATCGTCGCTTTGGGCTGATTCCAGCACTAGGACGACTGCATCCACACGCAAGATTTCCGCGACTTCTCCGCCCAAATCGCGCAGAAATACTTCGAAATCCAGGGGATCCAGCATGCGCAGAATGGCCCGGTGCACCTGATTGGTGCCGGCCAGGTTTTCATAGGCCGCGGCGATGACGCTGCGGTGGGTATCTTCCAACCGGTCAAGGCGGGACTCCAACCGCTCCATCGCAATGCCGCGCAGGTCCACGATATTGCCGCCCATGGACTTTTCATTGGCCGCGATCAGGGCATGCATCACGTCTTGATCATCAAGTATCGCGTCCGGCGTCGCAATGATCGCCTCACGAAGCCTTTCGTCTATTGTCGGGCTGCTGCTCATTTTTGCCTCTTTGTGTTGATGCCTTATAGCACGAGATTTCTGGAATGCGCCCCAAAAATGTGCCGTTCTTTTGTAGATTGACCGTTTGCGTTGCTGTTTTCTTGCACCCTTTCCGAACGGTTGAAGTGGCATGGCCGCGGTCTATCGTTAGTCGCACCACGATGAAGGAGTAAGGCGCATGCGATTGGCAGCGATTGTAACAACAACACTGGCGTTTGCGACACAGGCAATGGCCCAAATTGAAGTCAGTTACGTGGATGCTGCGCCGACGGATGTTTTTGAAATCAGAAACACGTCCGCGTGCCCGTCCGGCACAATGGAGCTCACGATAGACTTAAGCGGATCGGACGCAGGTTTGCTCTTTGATACAACGCCAACCGGTTTGGGCGTTCAAGTTTCACAGCCTTTCGTTTTGACACAAGGTGCAGAATACTTGACGGGTATCCCGCAGGTGTCAGATGGGGCACGGCAAATCACCTTTACGGTCATGGATTTGCCGGGTGAAAGTGCGATTGGATTTACCATCGACGTAGATGACACGCTGGCGCAAAGCGGAAACGGCCAGACCCGCGTATCAGGTTTCGAGATGGCCGGTGCCCTGGTACGGCTAAGCGGAGTGGCCGTGGCTGAAGCGGCTGCGTTTGATCAGACCGGGCAAGCGATTCTAACCCTCAACAATTGCCTGTCCTGATCAAAACCGACCTAGCGAGGATGTGAACACAGGTGTCGTGACCGAACATGCGGGCGAGCTATGCTGCTTGATGTTCCGCAAAGCCATCTCATTTCGGCAAAACACCGCGGGTCCAACACTAGGGGAGATCAGTTATGAAGAAGACCATTCTTTTTGCGGCCGCCTGTGCACTTGCGTGGCCTGCTGCTGGCGTAGCTTTTGTTGCAGAAAACAGCTTACCGGTGAACGCCGTGAGCACAGCGGAATTCGAGGTTGTCGCCCGCGGTGGAACGGGATCCAAAGCCTATTGGTGCGCTGCGGCAGAATATGCCACCTCCCAAGGGGCGAAAGCGAACACACGGCTGTACGTTGTCGAAGGGCCGGGGCCTAGCGCATCAACACCGGGCCGCACGGCTGTCCGGTTCACGACAGATCCCGGTGCGGCAGGCGTGACGCCGGTGAACCCATCCTTGGTTCTGTCGGTCAGTGTTGTGGGGGACAACCTGTCAGTCGTCTCCGCACGGCAATATTGCTACCAAGCTCTTCGCCGGTCTTAAGCATGCGTGTCGGGCGCGGAAAGAAGCCGCGCCCAGTACGCGTTACAGAATATTTTGACCGGTTTTTGCCCAGTCGGCCAAGAACTGTTCCAACCCTTTATCGGTCAGCGGATGGTTGGCCAGTTTCTTGATCACATCAGGTGGTGCGGTCATCACATCTGCTCCGATGCGCGCGCTTTCAAGGACGTGGTTCACCGATCGGATCGACGCCGCCAGGATTTGGGTTTCAAACCCGTAATTGTCATAAATCGTGCGGATATCGGCGATCAGATCCATCCCATCAAGATTGATGTCGTCCAACCGTCCGATGAAGGGAGAAATGAAAGTCGCTCCGGCCTTGGCGGCAATCAGCGCCTGATTGGCGGAAAAGCACAGCGTGACGTTCACCATTTTGCCTTCGCTTGAAAGCACCTTGCACGCTTTTAGGCCATCCCAGGTCAGAGGGAGCTTGACGGTGATGTTTGGCGCGATCTCGGCCAGTTTGCGCCCCTCTGCAATCATCGCGTCTGCTTCCGTGGCAACAACCTCTGCACTGACGGGGCCATCGACCAGATCACAGATCTCTTTCGTAACTTCCACAATGTCGCGTCCTGATTTCAAGATCAGAGACGGGTTGGTTGTCACGCCATCTACCATGCCCAGATCATTCAACTCGGCAATGGCATCGATTTCCGCGGTATCTACAAAGAATTTCATGGTGTGCCCCTCTATTTGATGGGTTGGCCTTGGGTTGGGTTGGCTTTACCCCAGAAGGGCAGGGGCGGAAAGCCCGGATCAGGGGATCACAGGTGCAAGACGACGCGTTTTTCGACGAAGGGCAACTGGTAGGGGTTCTAACGACCCAGCCATTGGACCGCCCTTTGGATTATCGCGCACCTGAGGGTGGCTGCCATCTGGGCGCTTTTGTCGAGGTACCGCTGGGCCCTCGAAAGGTTTTGGGTGTCGTTTGGGGCGCAGGGCGCGGAGATTATGATCGCAGCAAGATCCGCTCGGTGATCCGCGTTTTAGATGCGGCTCCGATGCGGGACGAGTTGCGTGAATTCCTCGAACGCGCCGCGGACTATACCCTCACGCCGATGCCCGCGATGTTGCGTCTGGCGACGCGCTCTCCCGGTTTAGGTGATCCCCCGTCCATGCGGAAAATCTACCGTTTGGGTGAGCATGTGCCCGACCGGATGACCGAGGCGCGTCGCCGGGTTTTGGAGGCGTTGCGTGAGTATGGCGGGTTGTCTTTCACGCTCAAAGAACTGGCCGAAATGGCGGGCGTGACATCCTCGGTGGTCAAAGGTCTTGTGAAACAGGGGGCTGTGCGAGAGGAAGATAGCCCGCGAGATCTTCCCTTCCCTCGTCTTGATCCGAATAATCCCAGCAAGGACCTAACCGATGATCAAGCCGCAGCAGCAGAGGCGTTGCGCATTGGCCTGCGCTCCGACAGCTACGGCACGACGCTTCTTAAAGGGGTCACCGGTTCTGGCAAAACCGAGGTTTATCTGGAGGCCGTGGCGGAGTGTTTGCGCCTTGGTCGCCAAGCTTTGGTCTTATTGCCCGAGATTGCATTGACAGGGGAGTTTTTAGCCCGAGTCGAAGCCCGTTTTGGCGCGCGACCGGCGGAATGGCACTCTGGCGTGACCATGACGGAACGCCGCCGGATTTGGCGGATGGTAGGGCAGGGTGACGCGCAGCTTGTCGTCGGTGCCCGGTCTTCCCTGTTCCTGCCGTTTCAAAACCTTGGTCTCGTCATCGTCGATGAAGAGCATGATACCTCATACAAACAAGAGGATGGCGTCTTGTACAACGCGCGCGATATGGCTGTGCTGCGTGCCGCCATAGGAGGATCGCGTGTCGTTCTGGCCAGCGCGACCCCAAGCTTGGAGAGCTGGGCCAATGCAGAGGCAGGCAAATACCAGAAGCTCGAGTTGACCACGCGGTTTGGTGAGGCCGTTTTGCCCGAAATGCAAGCGATCGACATGCGAACCGAATCTTTGGAATCCGGTCGTTGGATTTCCCCCACCCTGAAACAGGCGGTCGAGACACGGATTGAACGCGGTGAGCAGGCGCTTTTGTTCATCAACCGCCGTGGCTATGCGCCGGTCACGCTTTGTCGGGCCTGTGGGCACCAAATAGGCTGCGAAAACTGTGACGCGCGCATGGTCGAGCACCGGTTTCTCAAGCGCCTCATGTGTCACCAATGCGGTGAGACAACGCCGATTCCGACGACGTGCCCGCACTGCGGCGCGGAAGACAGCCTCGCCCCCGTTGGTCCGGGTGTAGAGCGGTTGACCGAAGAGGCGGTCGCGCTTTTTCCTGACGCGCGCGTGGCCACCTTGAGTTCGGATATGTTCGGCAGTACCCGCGCATTGAAGGCCGAGATCGAGGGTATCGCCGCTGGCGCGGCCGACATCATTATTGGAACACAATTGGTCGCAAAGGGTCACAACTTTCCGTTGCTCACACTTGTTGGAGTGATCGATGCTGATCTTGGTCTGCAAGGCTCTGACCTGCGGGCCGCCGAACGCACGTTTCAATTGATGCGTCAGGTGGCGGGCCGCGCAGGGCGCGCCGAACGTGCGGGACAGGCTCTTTTGCAGACTTATCAGCCAGAACACCCTGTGATCCGGGCGATTCTGGGCGGCGATGAAGAAGCATTTTGGAAGGCTGAGGCGTCGGAACGTCAAGCTGCGGGCGTGCCACCTTATGGTCGCATGGCAGGGATCGTGTTGTCTGGTACCGATGTGGGCGCAGTGTTTGACCTGGGCAACGACCTTGCACGCGCTGACGGACCTTTGCGCCAGATTGGGGCGCAGGTTTTTGGTCCTGCACCTGCACCGATCGCCCGAATTCGAGGAAGACACCGCGTGCGACTTCTGGTCAAAGCAGCCAAGGGTGCGCCAATTCAAGACGCCATTGCCCGTTGGATCGCACCCGTCCGGTTGAAAGGCGATTTGCGGCTAAGCGTCGATATCGACCCGCAGAGCTTTTTTTGATGGGCGACAGAGGATTTGCCCATCGGGGGGATTTGAACTGACTGAAACTTCGATGTCAGACGATGCTATGGTCGCGATGAAACAGCGCCTGCTTTGCGAACGAAGAGTGCATCGACTGTTGTCAACGAAACGCTCGCTCAAATTGCTTTAGACTTTTGATTTTCTGTACGTCAGCACGAAGACCACAACGGCCAAACCGCCAAGGACAAGGCCTGCGACGGCGCCAGCACCAAAGTTCCCAAAGCTCGTTAAAAACACGGCGTCGTGTAAATTGAGAAAAGCGATGCCAAATGCTCCGATTAAGATAGGTTGCGTAGTGCCTTTGATCGCGCCGTATAGCGCGATCAAAGCCAGACCAAGTTGACGGGCGAGAAAAGCGCCTGCAACCGATCCAAGAGACGCCGTTGCCCCAGACAAGTTGGCCAAGGCTGGGTTGCTAGACGTGTCCAAATAGGCTGGCAGCGTGAAGAGCAACATCACAACGGCGAGTAGGGCCAATAGCCCGCGTACAACAAATCCATGTGTTTCATGTGCCAAGGTCGCGACTCCATTTTATCTCTCCAGAGAGATATATTTCCATCTTGTTGAACGCAATAGGGTGCGTGCATTTTGTTGGCACCCAGATTGAGAGAAGTGTCAGTGCGAAAATCCTCAAAGAGACCCTGGTCTGTTAAGCCGAGCACGACAACGCGCATCGTAGCGGGCCTGTTTCGGAGCCGGAATTTCGTTTGGAACAGCGATAGCCGTATAGCGGCACATTTTGGGGTTTCCTGGACGCAGTTTTTGATCTTAAGAGCGTTGCGCTTCACAAAAACTGACTTAACGATGAGCCCGACCGAGCTGTACGCAGCCACGCAGGCGAGTTCGAGTGGTATGGCAAAGATGCTCAGAGGATTGACCGAAAAGGATCTGGTCGAACGATTGCCAAACCCTGAGGACGCGCGAAGCACCCTTGTTCGCCTCACGCCAAATGGCGCGGATTTGGTGGAAGAGATCATCGATGAGTTGGTGAAATCAAATACGGAACTGTTCGCAGATATTTTCTCCGAAGAAGATCGTGTCAAACTGGCGGACTTATTGGAGCAATTGAGTGTGGCCCTTGAAAAGCGAAACACACCTGGTTGAGCTTTGCGGCTAGGCTAAATCATCACAATCCGTTGCCAGTAGGTGTTCCGTGCCGCAAAACGATGGCGCCTACGCTACACATATATCTTTGCGCAACCCTTTGATGTTCATAAAAGCACCAGACATGTGCACAGGTTAATTTCCCCTCGCATCGACTCGAAGACAGGCGTAAGGGGGGGCATGTTTCGCCCACTTCCATTGGACCAGGCGTCGTCGCTTCCTTTCTGGCGCCGACCCATCACGCTGCTGTTTCTGATGGCGGCTGCGATGCCGATTGCCTTTGCGACATGGTCTACTCTGCTGAACAACTTTGTCATCGACGCAGCCAGCTTCGATGGGAGCGACATTGGCTGGCTCCATACAGTTCGCGAGATACCAGGCTTCCTAGCGGTCGGCGTGATCGCGATAATTATTTTTGTGCGCGAACAGGTATTGGCGCTGGTGTCATTGATACTGCTGGGCGTCGCAACGGCCATCACAGCCTGGTTCCCATCTATGGCGGGCATTTTGACGATCACCATGCTCAGTTCGATCGGGTTTCACTATTACGAGACGGTGAACCAGTCGCTGCAATTGCAATGGCTGAAGAAAGATCGCGCACCGCAAATGCTGGGCTGGCTTTTGGCGGCGGGTTCTGGCGCGACGCTGGCAGCCTATGCCATCATTGTTCTGCTTTGGGAGCCGTTGGGCCTCACTTACAATATCGTTTACATGACGGCTGGGGGTATCACAGCGGCAATCGCGCTGATCGCGTTATTTGCTTATCCGCAATTCGACGCGCCGCATCCTCAGATCAAAAAGATGATCCTGCGCCGCCGCTACTGGCTCTATTATGCACTGCAGTTCATGTCAGGCGCGCGCCGGCAGATCTTTGTCGTCTTCGCCGGTTTCATGATGGTCGAGAAGTTCGGGTTCAAGGTGAACGAAATCGCCGCGCTTTACATGATTACGTTGATTGCCAACATGGTTTTTGGCCCTTTGATCGGTAAAGCGGTGCATCTTTTCGGTGAACGGAAAGCTTTGGCGTTCGAGTATATCGGGTTGACCTTCGTCTTTCTCGCCTATGGCGGCCTCTACTATTTCGGGTGGGGGGTTATGATCGCTGCCGCGCTTTATGTTTTGGACAATCTCTTTTTTGCACTCGCGCTGGCATTGAAGACATACTTTCAAAAGATCGCCGACCCTGCAGATATCGCGCCGACAGCGGCTGTAGCGTTTACGATCAACCATATCGCGGCAGTCTTTTTGCCCGCGGCCTTGGGATACTTGTGGCTTGTGAACCCGGCAGGTGTCTTTTGGCTGGCAGCTGGGATGGCCCTGGTTTCCCTCACTCTCTCATTGCTCATCCCGCGCCACCCGGAAGCCGGGCACGAGACGATCTTGTCCCGCTTCTCGCCAGCACCCGCGGAGTAACGCGTGAGCGCCGAGGGTCGTTTTCTGTCTGGCTCCACAATGGGCCACGTCGTCCGTATGACGATGACAGGCGCCGCCGGCATTACCTTTGTCTTCCTCGTCGATGCTATGAACCTGTTTTGGATTGCGATGCTTGGCGATGCGCGAATGGTTGCTGCAATCGGGTTCGCCTTTGCCATCCAGTTCTTCTCTGTCTCATCGGGTATCGGTTTGATGATCGCGGCGACCGTTCTTGTGTCGCGCGCAATTGGCGCTGGGGAACGGGACCGCGCGCGCAGGCTTGCGGGTAGTGCGATGCTGATCGCCTGTATCGTGCAGGCGGCCATGGCTGCGACCGTCATTTATTTCCGCTATGACATTCTACAACTGGCGGGCGCCTCGGGCGAGACGCTGGACTTCGCAGCGCGGTATCTGTTGCTGACGCTGCCCTCTCTGGTCCTGATGGTCATCGGTATGGTGGGCAGCGGCGTCTTGCGCGCCGAGGGCGATGGCAAGCGGGCGATGTTCATTACACTGACGGCGGGGACCGTGTCGGTCTTTGTGGACCCGATTCTGATCTTCGTCCTTGGACTTGGTCTGGACGGCGCCGCGATTGGCTTGACCATCTCGCGTTTTGTCTTGATGTGCATGGCGCTTCTGTTTGCGACGCGCACCTATGACCTGATTGCGCGACCGTCTTTCAAAGTGGCCTTTGAGGATCTTGGCCCGTACATGGCGGTGGCCTTTCCCGCCATTCTCACGCAAATGGCGACGCCGTTCGGAAATTATGTCCTGACAGCGGTGTTGTCGCAGTTCGGTGATGACGCTGTTGCGGGTTGGGCCGTTGTCGGCCGACTGACGGTTGTCGCGTTCGGTGGCATCTTTTCTCTGTCCGGCGCCATCGGTGGCATATTTGGGCAAAACTACGGGGCAGGAAAATACGATCGGCTTGTGAGCACATATCGCGATGCGATGATCTTTTGCCTGGGGTATACGTTGGTTGTCTGGGCACTGCTGGCGGCATTCGGCGATGCGGTTGGACGGGCGTTCAGTTTAACGCCAGACGGGCAAGAGGTGCTGCGGGCTTTTACCCATATCGGTGCCGGAGCCTTCTTGTTTACCGGAGCCTTTTTTGTATCCAATGCCGCCTTCAACGCGCTGGGCCGCCCGACACGTGCGGCAGTGCTGACCTGGATACGCGACGGCGCATTGACTTGGCCAGTGGCGGTTTGGTTCGCGGGACTAGCTGGTGCCATCGGCGTGATTTATGCGCAAGCCGCCCTGGGTGTCGTGATGGGGCTTGTCTCGGCCCTATGGGGCTGGCATTTCGTGCAGACAATCCAAAGTGAAAACATTCAAGTTGATCTCAAGACCCGGCGCGGCTGGCGCGATATCAACGCATTTCGGAGGCGCTGATGCCCACCTTCACGGCCCTGACCACTTTGTCCGGCAAATCTCAGGCGGACGCATTGGGCGAAGCCTTGGAGCGGATGGATCCCGAACCAACCGGGATTGGGGTTTTTGAAATGGAGGATGGATCAGGCCTGTGGGAAATCGGGGCGTATTTTACCGATGCTCCAGACGAGGCGGCGCTGGCTCTGTTAGCCGCTGTGTTCAAGGCCAATCCCTTTGTCGTGTCCGAACTGCCCGAAACCGACTGGGTTGCGCATGTCCGTCGTGAGTTAGCGCCGGTCGAGGCAGGGCGCTTCTTTGTTTATGGCAGTCATGACGCAGACAAGGTGCCAGAGCACGCAGAGCCTTTATTGATAGAGGCCGCTATGGCCTTTGGAACCGGTCACCATGGAACCACATTGGGATGCCTGCTTGCTTTGGATGCTTTAATCGATCGGGGCTTCGTTCCGAAGAGCGTTGCTGATATCGGGTGCGGCACGGCTGTTCTGGCCATGGCCGCGGCGCGTATTTGGGATGCCAAGATCATCGCCAGTGATATCGATCGTGTGGCAGTGGATGTGGCAGAAGCCAATCTAAGGGCAAATAATCTGGATCATCGTGTCGATTGCGTCGAAGCCGCAGGATTTGACAATCCTGTACTGAATGCAGCTGCACCTTTTGATCTGATCTTTGCCAACATCCTTAAAGGCCCACTTATCGCCCTCGCACCGGACCTTTCCAGCCATAATTCGGCAAACGGATTCGTGATTCTCTCGGGTATCCTCAACGAACAAGCCGATCAGGTCATCGAAACGTATGCGGCGAACGGATACAATTTGACCGATCGCACATCAATTGTTGATTGGACGACAATAGTCCTGAGAAAAAAGGCCTAATTTGGGCCAATTTTTTCGTAGATTGGGGCCACTGCCAACTTTCTGCCACAATTCAGACCTAAATCGATCACATCCGCTGGTGGGGGCCGTGTGGAGTAGCTGTTATGGGATTGGGTCAGGAAAAAAGCCAATTCAAAAAACGTCTTCGGACGCTGGAACGGAAAAATCGTGCGTTGGAGCGCGGGTTTACGACCCATCTGCGTGCAGATGGGCTGTTGATCGTCAAACCCAAACGACGCGGATCGGTTGTTTCTCTGCGGTCAGTTGTTCTTTTTCTTGCCGCATTCGTGTTGTTTAAGGGGTTGTCCCTGGCTCATGTCGGTCAGGTGACATACGACGCAAATGTGGCGGAACTGGCCTCAGGAACCGCCGTTGAACAGGTTGGTGCGTTTGTCATGCAATCGGACCCTGTTTCAGCTTACGTGGCTCATCATTTGAGAACCTTTATGAATTAAGACTGCGGATCAGTATGTAACAAGTGGAATTGGTACGGAATTAAGTGTTGTAAAAAGTGTAGCGCCGCGTCGACCCTAGGTCGCGCGGCGCTTTTTCATCTGCGATTGAAGAAAATCGCTCGCTCTTATTTCTGTGTCAGAGCCACAGTGTCGATGTCACCGCGAACCAGGCCGATATCTTCCAGCTCACGATCTGACAGCTTCGACAGTGCGTTGCGTGTCGCGCGTGCATCATTCCATGCCACGACAGCAGCAATAACTGTGTTCAAAGCGTCGCCGATGCGACCAAACAGGCCGGTTGCGCCGTAGGTGGTGCGGGTTGTGTCGAAAGTCGCCATATCCAGTCTCCTTATCTAGCGTTGCAATTTGTGCGTTTCGATGACGTGCAGATAGTGCCGGAAATTTGTGCAAACAAGACGCGAAAACTGCATGTTTGATATGCAATTTGTGCATGTCTTGAAAACGCCTTAAGTTAATGAATTTTTTACCAAAATTCCTGTCTCGACGTGTCGTTTTCTGGCGTTCTTGAGGTCGATTTCAGACGTTTTGTCGTCTACGCGATACGTCGTGTCGCATTTCTTCCTCGGGTTGGAATGGCTTGGCAGGTGTTCGCGTTTCGTGCTACTGCCGTAAAAAAGCAACAAATTGGCTGAGCAGGATCCGCAGATGCGTGTGATCGGAATTGATCCCGGCCTTAGAAACTTGGGATGGGGCGTGATTGAGTCGCGCGGATCGCGGCTGTCGCATGTCGCCAACGGGGTGTGCCGGACACAAAAAGGCGATCTGGCGAAACGGCTTTTGGCGTTGCACCGACAATTGACCGACGTCTTCGAAACTTTCCAACCGGAGGCGGCGGCTGTTGAGCAAACGTTCGTCAACAAAGATGGTGCCAGTACATTAAAACTTGGTCAGGCCCGCGGGATCGCGGTTCTAGTACCTGCACAATTCGGGTTGGAAGTCGGGGAGTATGCCCCGAACAGTGTGAAAAAAACCGTTGTGGGTGTCGGCCATGCGGACAAAGCGCAAATAGATCACATGGTCCGCATGCAGCTGCCAGGTTGCGACCCGGCCGGACCCGATGCTGCAGACGCGCTTGCCATAGCCATCTGCCACGCATTCCATGCCCAAAGCGCAGGTGCTATTGGCCGCGCCATTAAGGCCGCATCATGATTGGTCGTTTGACGGGTCGCCTTGATTACCGAGCCGATGATCATGTTCTGATCGACGTGCGGGGCGTTGGATACATTGTGTATGTCTCGGATCGGACTATGGCTGGTCTTCCTGGTGCGGGTGAGCCTGTGTCTCTTTATACTGACCTGGTCGTGCGAGAAGACTTGATGCAGCTCTTCGGTTTTCCCAGCCTGATTGAAAAAGAATGGCACCGGTTGTTGATGTCTGTTCAAGGTGTGGGCGCCAAAGCGTCTCTGGCTATACTTGGCACTCTGGGTGCTGACGGCGTCGGACGCGCGATTGCTCTTGGCGATTGGAGCGCTGTGCGTGCGGCCAAAGGCATTGGCCCCAAAATCGCGCAGCGGGTGGTTCTGGATCTCAAGGACAAGGCGCCCTCCGTGATGGCCATGGGCGCGAACCCAGGTGAGGTTCTTGGCACTGTGGAAGAGGTGGTCGATACCGCGGACGCGCCAGTGGTAAAACCAAAACCAGCGCCAGCCCCGTCAACCGCCGCCGCGCAGGCAGATGCACTCTCCGCCCTTTCGAACCTGGGATATGGCCCATCTGAGGCGGCATCGGCAGTGGCCGAAGCCGCGGGTGCTGAACCCGGCGCCGATGCGCCCTCACTGATCCGCGCCGCGCTCAAATCATTGGCACCGAAAGGGTAGGGTATGATTGACGCAGATCCGACCCTTCGCCCGGACGCTTTGCCCGAAGATAATGATCGCGCGCTGCGACCCCAAATGCTGGGTGATTTCGTCGGTCAGGCAGAAGCTCGTGCGAACTTGCGTGTCTTTATCCAATCCGCCCGACAGCGTGGCGAGGCTATGGATCATACGTTGTTCCACGGTCCCCCGGGTCTGGGCAAAACAACCTTGGCGCAGATCGTGGCGCGCGAACTTGGAGTCGGGTTTCGTATGACGTCTGGCCCGGTTTTGGCCAAGGCCGGGGATTTGGCTGCGATCCTGACCAATCTCGAGGCGCGCGATGTGCTTTTCATCGACGAGATCCATCGCTTGAACCCGGCGGTTGAAGAGGTGCTGTATCCGGCACTTGAAGATTTCGAATTGGATTTGGTCATCGGTGAAGGTCCGGCCGCGCGCACGGTTCGGATCGAGTTACAACCGTTCACCCTTGTTGGCGCCACCACGCGGATGGGGTTGCTCACCACCCCATTGCGCGATCGCTTTGGTATTCCGGTCAGACTGCAATTCTACGAAGTCGACGAATTGCATGAGATCGTGACGCGCAACGCGCGCAAACTAGGCGCCCCTGCTGACGAGGCCGGGTCGCGTGAGATTGCCAAGCGCGCGCGTGGGACGCCCCGGATCGCCGGACGTCTGTTGCGGCGAGTGGTAGACTTCGCCGTGGTCGAAGGCGATGGCACTATCACGCAAGAGCTAGCCGACCGGGCATTAACCCGTCTTGGCGTAGATCACTTGGGCCTGGATGGCGCAGATCGCCGGTATCTACGTTTGATGGCAGAAAACTATGCCGGAGGCCCCGTTGGCGTAGAAACCCTGTCTGCGGCGCTCAGCGAAGCCCGCGATGCGATAGAAGAGGTCATTGAACCTTATCTCCTTCAACAGGGGCTGATTCAACGGACACCGCGCGGGCGCATGCTGGCACAAAAGGCATGGGATCATCTGGGGTTGACCGCGCCGAAAGGCCGGACTGACCTATTTGGGTGATCCGGTAGTATCCGCATTTGAAAAGAGACAGAGATGCAGGCCAGTGAAATAGAGGCATTGTTTACGCGCGAAGATGGCCAGTTCCTGTTCGCGCGCTGGGGGCGACCGATTGCACCGGTGGTCTTTGGCGTCGAAGACCAAACACTTCAGGTCATCAAGGGGGCGCTGGAAGCGGTTTGCGTGCTTTCAGGGCACAAGATGGCGGAAACCGATCCAGAGCTCGGCGCCAATCTCATGATGTTCTTCTTTCGCGATTGGTCGGAACTGCCCGACGTGCCCAATCTGGATCGACTGGTTCCAGATTTGCGACCGTTGGTGGAACGGCTTGAGGCAGCAGACGCCAACCAATATCGCGTGTTTCGGTTCGACGACAGCGGAGCAATCAAGGCGGCGTTTGTCTTTTTGCGCATGGACGATCATCTCAGCGCCATACCTGCTGAAACACTCGCCTTATCGCAAGTCGTGCAAACCATGTTGCTGTGGTCGGACACCGCATTTCGGTCGCAATCCCCTTTGGCCGTGGCGGGTGACAAAACGGTGCTTCGCCCCGACGTATCTGCGTTGATCCGCGCGGCGTACGATCCTGTGATGCCGGACGCGGCTTCAGATCCTTCGACAGCCTTGCGACTTGCCGCGCGTGTCGGGCAAATGCAGTAGGCCGGGACTTGTTCCGTCCTACTGCTCTGTCATAAAGCCGTAACCACGCCGTTGGACCCTGCACCCATGACCCATACACACAGCTTTCCCCTGACAGTCTATTACGAAGACACGGATATGGCGGCGATCGTTTATTATGCGAACTATCTCCGGTTCATCGAACGGGCGCGCTCTGAGATCGTGGAGCAGATGGGCGTGGATCAAAACGCGATGCGCGCCGATGGGCTGGTGTTCGCAGTGACGCGGGTAGAGGCTGACTACATTGGCTCGGCGCGTTTGGGTGATCGGCTGACCGTTGAAACCGAACACTATGCGCAAAGCGTGGTACGCTGGGTCTTTGATCAGAACGTCATGCGCGGGGATGAATTGATCTTCAAAGCGCGTGTGACAGCGGTTTGTATGACAACCGAAGGTCGAGCGACGCGGCTTCCGGCAGAGATTCGCGCATTAGTGATGCCCAAAAAGGCGGAATGAGCCGGTTTTCTTGGCTTTCCTCTTAAACTTGCGATAGTCTGTGCGCAAATAAGGCCCAAAGAATGGCCGTGTAAAAAAGAGCAGGCAGATGGAAGCAGAAATTCTGGCGTCGGCGCAGGAGATTGATTTCTCTATGTGGGGTCTTTTCGCGCGCGCGACCTTAACGGTGAAGCTGACGATGCTGATCCTTGTGCTCGCCTCATTTTGGGCGTGGGCGATCATCATCCAAAAACTGATCCTGTATCGCGGGGCACGCAGCGAAGCGTCCGTGTTTGACCGGCAATTTTGGTCTGGGGAGCCGTTGGATGGGCTATTCGATCAGATCGGTCCGCAGCCGGGCGGCAGGTCGGAACGCATTTTTGCAGCGGGTATGACCGAATGGCGCAGGTCGCACCGTGATGACGGTGGTCTTATCGCGGGGGCACAGGCGCGCATCGATCGTTCGATGGATGTCGCCATCGCCAAGGAAAGCGAAGAACTGCAAAAAGGATTGTCGGTTCTCGCGACCGTAGGATCCACAGCGCCCTTCATTGGCCTGTTCGGAACGGTCTGGGGCATCATGAACGCGTTCATTGAAATCGCCGAGCAGCAGAACACGAACCTGGCGGTTGTGGCGCCGGGCATTGCCGAAGCGTTGCTGGCCACCGGCCTGGGCCTTTTGGCGGCCATTCCGGCGGTGATCTTTTACAACAAGTTTTCTGCAGACAGTGATCGTATCGTTGCAGGCTATGAGGCCTTTGCAGATGAATTTGCGACGATCCTATCGCGCCAGTTGGACAGCTGACCCATGGGTGGTGGTGTTGTACAGAGTGACAGTGGCAGCGGCCGGCGCAGGCGCCGGTCGCGGTCACGGCCAATGGCAGAAATCAACGTCACTCCCTTTGTGGATGTGATGATGGTGTTGCTGATCATCTTTATGGTGGCGGCCCCATTGCTGACGGTTGGGGTCCCTGTTGAGTTGCCAAAAACAGCGGCGAATGCCTTGCCAGCAGATCAGGAAGAACCCTTAACCGTCACGATCACCGCCACCGGTGTGGTTCAGATCCAAACAACGGACGTGGCGCGCGATCAATTGGTCACACGCTTGCGCGGCATTGCGGCAGAACGCACATCGGATCGCGTGTTTCTGCGCGCAGATGGGGCCGTTCCGTACGAGACGGTCATGCAGGTTATGGGCGCGCTCAACGCAGGCGGTTTTTCAAATATCGGCTTGGTCACGGATGTTGGCGGTCCGACATTGACCGAACCCGACGGGTAATGCAGGCGTGCATATCGGCACCTATATCTCGGGAGCAGGGCATTTGGCTCTTATTGGATGGGCGTTTTTCGGCGGCACATTCAATACCGAGCCTTTGCCCTTCGAAGTGCAGGAAGTGGCCGTTATTACGACGGACCAATTCGATGCGCTAATGGCCGCTCAGGAACCGCCTGGCGTTACAACTGAGCCAGCGGCATTGACGCCACCGGAAACCCCGACGCCTCCACCAGATGTGTCTTCCACTGCGGATCCAGAGCCCGAACGATCTGTCCCTGAGGTGAGCGAAAGCACACCACCAGACCCTACGCCGGAGCAAACGCCAGAACCATTGCCGCCGGCGGATGTGGTGGACGAAAGTCCAGAGCTTACACCGCCCGGATCAGATGTGGCCGTGCTGTTGCCGCCAGAGGCAGAACCACAACCGTTACCATCCGAGAGGATCGCGCCACAAGCCGTAGCACCGCCTGACCCAGAGGCTGCGCCGGACGAGATTGAGCGCGAGGCGGTCGTCCCTGAAGAAGGTGAGGGTGAAACCGCTCAAGAGCCGCAGGAGGCGACCGCGCCCGAAGAAGCGGCGCCTGAGATTGTAACCGAAGCCGAAGAACCCGCTGGTGCGCCACTGCGATCCATCCGTCCCGCCAGCAGGCCCAGCCGACCAAACGTAGCCCAGGCCGAGGAAGCCGAGCCAACGACGTCCGCGGTGGATGATGCCGTGGCCGCCGCCTTGGCGGAAAACGCGCAAGTTGATACGCCTCGTGCGCCAGTGGGCCCGCCACTGTCTTCAGGTGAACGGGATGCGCTGCGCGTGTCGGTGTCGAATTGTTGGAATGTTGGGTCTCTTTCGACCGCGGCATTGTCGACGACCGTTGTTGTGGCTGTCGACATGCAAGAAGACGGTCGGCCGGTCGCAAGCTCCATCCGAATGCTGGATTTCTCTGGCGGACCCGAAAGTGCCGCGCGGCAAGCGTTTGAGGCAGCACGCCGCGCAATCATTCGCTGTGGCGCCCGCGGATTTCCCCTGCCAGCCGAGAAATATGACCACTGGCGAGAAATTGAAATGACATTCAATCCTGAAAACATGAGGATCAGGTAATGACCCGAGTTTTGCGTATCATATTGGTTTTGCTGATCTTGCCGGTGCTCTGGGCTCCGAGTGCCCAAGCCCAAACAGGCCCGCTAAGGATCGAAATTACAGAAGGTGTGATCGAGCCTTTACCGTTTGCTGTTCCGAATTTTGTTCCGGCAAATGCGCAAGCTGCTCAATATGGCCAGGACATCGCCCGGGTCATCGCCTCCGATCTGTCGGGCACTGGGCTCTTCCGTGAAATCCCAGCGACCGCATTTATCAGTCAGGTGAGTGATTTCCGCGCGCCTGTTCAATATGCGGATTGGAAGGCGATCAACGCGCAGGCGCTTGTAACAGGCAGTGTTGCGCTGCAGGGTGGCCAACTTGTCGTGCAATTCCGTTTACACGATGTGTTTTCCGACGCGGAACTGGGCAGCGGATTACAGTTCGTTGGGCCTCCTGAAGGTTGGCGTCGCATGGCCCACAAGGTGGCAGACGCCGTCTACAGCCGGGTCACAGGCGAAGGTGGTTACTTCGACAGCCGCGTGGTTTTTGTTTCGGAAAGCGGGCCGAAGAACGACCGACGCAAGCGGCTCGCCATTATGGATTACGACGGCGCGAATGTGCAGTACCTGACAGAATCTGATGCGATCGTGTTGGCGCCTCGTTTCTCTCCCACGGGCGATCGCGTGCTTTACACGTCCTACGCCACCGGCGCGCCAAGAATCTATCTACTGGATGTTGGATCTGTACAGCGTCGCGTACTGGAACAACAAGACGGTACAATGAGTTTTGCGCCTCGCTTTGCGCCGGACGGCAACACGGTCGTTTATTCCCTGACGCAAGGTGGAAACTCAGATATCTTCAAGCTGGATCTCAGGAGCGGCCAAACGCAACGGCTCACCAGCGCACCGTCGATCGAAACTGCGCCCAGTTTCTCGCCGGATGGCAGTCGGATTGTGTTTGAAAGCGATCGCTCAGGGACACAACAGCTATACGTGATGTCTGCCAATGGCGGAGAGGCGCAACGGATCAGCTTTGGTCAGGGTCGTTACGGCACACCTGTCTGGTCGCCACGGGGTGACCTGATCGCGTTCACCAAGCAGAACAAAGGACGTTTCCACATTGGCGTCATGCGCATTGACGGCAGTGAGGAAAGGTTGCTGACGGCATCTTTCCTTGACGAAAGCCCCACCTGGGCGCCCAATGGTCGCGTGATCATGTTTGCCCGGGAAACCCGCGGCGAACAGGGGACCGTCTCTCTCTATTCGGTCGACATCACTGGGCGAAACCTAAGACCCGTGCGCACCCCGGAAGGTGCTTCAGACCCATCTTGGTCGCCCTTGCAGAATTAAGCGCATAATGGCCGCGGTTCGTTCACAACGGATCGACGATATGATAAATTGAAGAAAACATGTCTTGAGACAAAGAGGCAAAGAGCATGATGAATTTGAAAAAAGTGGTAATTTTGGCTGCAGTGATGGCCTTAGGTGCTTGTTCCAACGCAACCAATTGGGGCGGCGGGGCCAATGACGGCAGCCTGAATGGGGCTGTAGAGCCGGGATCCGTAGGCGATATCACCTCTCCCGCGCATTTCCAGCAGGTCGTTGGTGACCGCATCTTTTTCGCTGTGGACCAATCGACATTGAGCCCTGAAGCACAGGCTACCTTGCAAGCGCAAGCTGACTGGTTGCTCACCAACTCTGACTTCAGCGCTACAATCGAAGGCCACGCAGACGAGCAGGGCACACGGGAATACAACATTGCCTTGGGTGCCCGCCGTGCAACCGCAGTCCGCGAGTACCTAGTACAGTTGGGTATTCCCGGCTCGCGTTTGCAAACAGTGAGCTATGGCAAAGAACGACCCGTTGAGATCTGTTCGGACGAAGCCTGTTATTCGCAAAACCGCCGATCCGTGACCGTGCTGACCGCCGGTTTGACGGGGTAGGACCATGAGACGGGGTCTGGTTTTTGCAATCTGCGCTCTTTTTGTCCTAACGCCGCTGCGCGTAACCGCGCAGGATGACCAGACGTTGGCCGATATCCGGCAGGAACTGACCGTTCTTTTTGTCGAGATGCAGCGCCTGAAACGCGAGTTGTCGACGACTGGGTCCCCTGGCGTCACCGTTGCGGGTGAGACTGTTCTGGACCGCTTGAATGCGATTGAAGGTGAGTTGCAGCGGCTCACTGCGCGCACTGAAGAGCTCGAATTTCGTGTGGATAGCATTGTCCGGGATGGAACCAATCGTATCGGCGATCTTGAATTCCGCCTCGTTGAATTGGAAGGCGGTGACGTGAGCCAGCTTGGCGACACAAGCACATTGGGCGGCGAAACGCTGCAGCCAGCAGCGCAGCCAGCCACGCCCGATGAGCCAACCGAATTGGCGGTCGGCGAAGAAGCCGATTTTCGTGCGGCCCAAGAGGCGATGGAATCCGGCGAATATACCCAGGCTGTTACGTTGCTCGTGGGGTTTAATCAAACCTACCCAGGAAGCCCGCTGTCTGCTGCAGCCTCATTGATGCGAGGAGAAGCGCTCAACCAGCTGGGCGATACGCGTGAAGCAGCGCGCGCGTTCCTGGAAAGCTATACCACGTCGCCAGACGGCCCTGTGGCGCCGCAAGCGGTGTTGGAACTGGGCACCGCGCTGGGACGGCTTGGCAAGACCCGAGAAGCCTGTGTTACACTGGGCGAAGTTTCTGTTCGGTATCCAACATCGGCGGCGGTTAGCGGAGCGCAGGCCGAGATGACCAATCTGGGGTGTGGTTGAGGTTAAATCGCGACGATATTGTTGCCCTTGTTCGAAGTGAATTCCACGCGAATCCACCGGCCAAATTAGGTGTCGCTGTGTCTGGTGGCAGTGACTCCATCGCCCTCCTGCATGCGGCTTCGAGGGCTTTTGGCACTCCAAATACGCAGGTTTTCGCCGTTACCGTCGATCACGGATTACGCCCCGAGGCTGCCCAAGAAGCCCAGTTTGTCGCCCAGGTTGCGGCTTCATTGAACGTTCCGCATGACATTCTCAGATGTGACGGACACGCATGGAGCGGCAATCTGCAGGCCCAAGCCCGCGAGGCGCGTTATGACCTTATGACCACCTGGGCGCGTGAGAAGCAGATTACGGTTCTCGCCTTGGGTCACACCGCCGATGACCAGGCTGAGACGGTTTTGATGCGACTTGCCAGATCATCCGGTGTCGATGGTCTGTCAGGCATCGCGCCACGTCGCATTCAAGGTGGCGTTACTTTGGTGCGCCCGTTCCTAAGTGCCACTCGTGAGGCATTGCGAGATTATTTGAAAGAGCAGGGCGAAACCTGGATCGACGATCCCAGCAATGAGGATACTCGGTTTGAGCGTGTGCGCATGCGGAAAGCTGCGCCTCGGCTTGCCGAATTGGGGCTCACGGCGCAAGCTTTGTCAGATGTCGCGCAAAACATGTCCAGTGCACGGGAAGCCCTTGACTGGTATACATTTATTTCCGCTCGGGAGATCGTTCAACTGGATGGCGGGGACGTCTTGATCGATCATCGTCAATTCCGAACTTTGCCCGAAGAGATCGCCCGCCGCATACTGGCCCATGCATTGTGTTGGATCGGAGAAAGACCTTACCTTCCGCGGCGCGAAGCGGTCAAAGATGCACTGGCGGCCATTCGGTCAAAAACGACCACAACGCTTCACGGCTGTCTCGTGACGTCGCATTCAGGGTTAATCTGGGTTTGTCGCGAATACAACGCAGTGGCCGGTCTTGAAGCCTCCGCTGATCAAGTCTGGGATCGTCGATGGTGCGTCGCACCGTCTGACATGTTGCCTGCGGGGGCGATACTCCGCGCATTGGGGGAAACTGGGCTGACGCAATGTACAGATTGGCGTGAAACCGGCAGACCAAGGACGGCTTTGATCTCCTCTCCATCGGTTTGGGAAGGGGACCGGGTTCTCGTTGCACCAAAGGCCGGACTGCACGGGGAACTGCAAATTGACCTCTGCTGCGGCGAGGAAGAGTTCTTTGCTTCTATATTATCGCATTGAACCCGAGCCGATCCTCTCTATTTTATAAAGCAGATGGCTGGCGGGATGTCCTAGCCTCGAGTCTTAGGAGAAATTTCCTTGGGAAATGCACGTAATATCGCTTTCTGGGTCGTTCTGTTTCTGTTGATCCTGGCGCTTTTCAATCTTT
>CAYODE010000037.1:0-23967 GCA_964402685.1 uncultured Aestuariivita sp.
CATGACTGATCCTCCGATCCGCCATGCCCTCCACAACGACAACCCGACGTTGACCGGGCCTATGTATCACATGATGCCGCGCTGCCTCCGAGGTCGGCAGTGAGCCCAAAGTTCCGAATGCTGCACACTGCGCGAACGGCAGGCGAGCACGCTGATCCGCCATTGAAATACGCTGCCACGTTAAGCACGGCACAAAACTATGCCGGCGGTTTCGGCAGCAATCAGAGCAAACTGCCCGCAAATCTCAAATTTCATGTGACTCACTCAATCAGGCTTTCAAGGCTCGACGCGACATCCACGACCGACTTCACGTCGCCAATATCTGTATCGTCCAGTACACTACCATCTTCCAGAACGGCCCTGAGAACCGCAAAAATTTCGGTCGCGGTCTTCGCAAGCGAGACTTCACTATTCTTGATGACGCTCGCTTCGGCTTTGGCCAAATCGACCGATAGCTTCATCAGGTCTATGCGTTGTGTGACGTTCAACATCTTCTTTCTCTCGCTTTGCATGGTTTTGCAAAACCATAGGCTAGCGCGACGATGAAAGTGAGTGAGTCACTGTGAAGTCAGCGGGACCGACAACGCACCGACGGCGTGCAGACCAGTGCGAATAGTCTGTGCTATGTCGTCAGGGACCTGCCAGATCTGCAGCATTCCATCAACATAGCGCGCCGGGTCACTGACCTTCTGGTGGAAGCCTGTTACAAGATCCGCTATGTGCTCGCCGCCGTTCTGCTGATCGCTCTGGCCAAGGCACATCAGGATCAGCATCTCCGACCCATTCCACATGCCCCGTCCAACTTGATGCGCACTGGCAAGTGCGGCCTCATAGTCCCCTGACCGAAAATGCAAAAGACATGTCCCCGCATGATACCAGCCGGGTGGATGGGGGCACAGTTCGATCGCCCGAGCATTCAGGCTGAAGCCCTGTTCCACATCGCCGCGCAGCGCCTCGCACGCCGCCATGTCAGCCAGCATATCGGCGTAGTTCGGGTTCGCCTTCAGCGCTTTTTGCGCCGCGTCGCGATACCCCTCAAACAGACCCAGATGAAAGCGCGTCAGAAACAAGGCATGTTGCCCTGTGGCGTTCAGCGGATCAAGCCGTACCGATTTCTCCGCAGCCTCCAATGCTCGCACGAGCGGCGGCGGGTCTTGCCGGATGTTGAAGCCACCGCGCAACTCATCGCCATAGACGATGGAAAGCATCCCCCAAGCGCCAGCATAATCAGGATCAATCTGAACGGCGCGTTCCAAAAGGTCACGGACGCGCGCATGCTGTTCCGGTGTCGGATGACGCCAATACTCGCTTGCCAAAAGCCGGCATTGATAGGCGTCAAAGGCGTGGGTCTCTGCCTTTCGCTGCGCTCTGCCAGTGCGATGGATCACACCGTGCGGGTCGGCGATTTCGGTTGCGATGCGGGCGGCGACATCCTCTTGCACGGCAAACAGGCTTTCTGCACTCAGATCACGATCATAGGTCTCTGCTAAGATCTGCTCACCCGTCTCAGCGTCAACAAGCTGTGCCACAATACGCAGGTTACCGTCCCAATGTCGCACACTGCCTTCGACCAGAAAGCGGACCCCCAGCTCTTGTCCGACATCGCGGGGATCGCGCACGCGCCCATTGAAACGATAAGTCACATGACGGGACAGAACGCTAACCTCGCGGAACCGGGCGATGGCGGCGATCAGTTCTTCCGTCAATCCGCTTGCCAAATACTCCTGTTCCCTGTCTCCGCTGAGATTGTCGAACTGCATGACGGCCAGCGATGTGCGTTTTTCACGTGTCTTGCCAGAGTCAGGTGACGGGTCAGACTCGGCGGGATCAAACGCGATCTCAAAAACCGGCGCATAGGATCCCTTTGGGATATGAATGCGGAGCGGGTCATCTTGCCCCTCCTGACTATAGTAAAGATCAAGGCGGGTCCGCAGTTTATTGGCCTGAACCCGCACAATCGTGTCGATACCAGGGTCAAAATCATCCGGCTTATCAAAGACATCGATACCCAGGGCGTACCCTTTGAGTTCATCGGCACGCCCGGCAAGTGCCTCGTTCACCAGATGTGACAGAAACCGTTTCGTGCGTGTGGTGTCGCTGAACTGCGGACTGGCCAGAACGCGTTTGAGCTGTTCAGCAACCACTTTCGGGTCGATGGATGTTGTGATTGCTGTTGACACGGGGTGCACCCTCCCTTGCCCCGCAAAGTTTAGTTCCGCCGCATAGGTTAACGCAAGGTTACCGTGACTCACTTAGAGCAAGCGGCGCGTTCTGGCAGGTTTGCGATGTGACCCGGAACTGCGGGTCAACTCAATCACCTAAACCCGACAAAGGAACACGCTATGACCACTTTTTCCGATTTCATCCAGAAAGCCAAAGACGACTACAACCGCGTTGAGGCTGAACTGAAAGCAACCGAACAAAAGATCAAAGACGCGGGCGAAGCGGCCGATACATGGACCAAAGACCAGGCGGCCAAACTGAAAGCCGACCTCAATGATGCCAAGCAGAAAGTCACTGATCTGGCCGAGCGGATTGATCGCGAAGGCGAGGAAGCTGTCACTGAGGCACATGACCAGGCCAAGCGTCACTGGGATGCCTTGCATGCCGCCGTTGCCACCTATCGCGAACACGTCGCCAAAACCGTCGACGCATAAACCACTCAAAATGGGGACCTTACAATGAAGAGAATTGCATTCACATGCATCGCGCTGCTGGCGGCATCGTCCGCCGCAGCCGACACCAATACACCCGTCGCAGGCCAGACCGTGCTGGGTGTTGAGGTGAATGTCGCCACGATCAACGCCAACGGGCACAGTGCCAACAAGTTGATTGGTGCCGATGTCCACAATGGCGCTGATGAAGTCATCGGATCAGTTCATGACCTGATCGTTGGCGTCGAAGGTGAAGTCAGCCTTGCCATCCTTGAGGTGGGCGGATTTCTCGGCCTCGGCTCGAAATGGGTCGCCGTTCCAACTCATCTGTTTGAGGCAGACGCTGACAGCAAGGTTATTCTGGCGGATGCGAGCGAGGCTGCACTGAAAGCAATGCCGCCTTTCGCCTACGCCAACTGACGCAATCTGGAGGATGAAACCATGACAGTTTCTGAGACGAGTGTTGATGATGGCGATGCCGCCTTCACAGTGACCATGAAGAATATCCAGCCCGGTTGGATGATCGCGCTCGGCGTTCTAACCGTTCTCACCGGGATAGTCGCGATTGCGCTCCCGCTCGCCTCAACACTTGCGGTTGAACTCCTGACCGGTGGCCTATTTCTGACGGTCGGGGCGTTCACAACGGTGCACGCCATTATGGACCGCAAGGCCGAGGGCATGTGGTGGGAATTGCTGATTGGCCTTGTGCACATCGTGGCGGGTGTCCTGTTCCTCGCAAACCCTCTCGGCGGCATCTTGGCCCTGACAATCATGCTGGGGGCCACGTTTATGGCAGAGGGCGTTCTGCGCATCATCATGGCTACGCAGATGGAAAGATCGCGCAAACTATTCCTGCTCATCGCCTCTGGTGGCCTGTCAATCTTGCTGGGCATCATGGTTTTTAGAGGCTTGGCGAATGGAGCTTCACTTACGCTCATCGGTGTGTTGCTTGGGGTCAACTTCATCTTCTCCGGCACTGCCGCAATCACAATTGGCGTGGCGGGCACCGGGTCAAATAGCGAAGACGCGAAAGCCTAGGGTTGTCAGACAACATCGCATCCGGAAGCACGGTGCGCTTCCGGGTGTGGTGTTATTCGCAGATTTCATTTGACGTTTATCGGACTGACGTATCGCTAACCCAAACCGCAAGAACCGGGCACTGGAACAGCCGCAGCGAGAGGCAACAGATCTCGCAAAATGTGAGATCTCCTATCGTAAGTCTTTGCGCTCGCAGCGAATGGCCGCTAAGCGGGCTGCGACCGCAGCATCTTGACCCGTTGGTCAACGGCAGCAATGGGCCGAACCTACTACAGATTCTGATGCCATCGGTTAGCTGCAGATCGGAAGACCCTTTCATACGGTTGCAAGCAGGAATTTGAGAAACTTCTGGCCATCGTACTCGATGTGCCCAACCTGCTTTGCACCAAGTCTGACAAGCGCTCTAAGGTTCTTGCGGGACGGTGGCAACAGAAAGGTCACGAATGAAATGCGGTCGTCCGCTATAGCGAATTCAATTGCCTTCATTGCAATGCGCCGACCCAGGCCGAACGAAGATGGCTTTAGGACCAACCCGAAGTCCCACTCTTCGTCTTCTTTTTGGAAGCCGCCCCATCCGACGTATCTGCCATCGACCAAAAACGCCCAATGTCCAAGACCGTCCCGAGCCCAACAAGCTTCCTTCTTCCTAACGAAACTTGCCGCAACATTGGTATCCCACGTAGACGTCAAGAGCGGCATATGCTCCGCTAGCCGAGGGTCGGACATGTGATCCGCAATCTCGGCAAGATCAACTTCGGTGAGCCTTGCGAATGTGATGTCGTCTTTCAAGGTCGCCTCCTTTGGCGTCCGTTTCATATTCTGCCAAATAAACGCCGCGCGGTATCACCCGGGACAAGGGTGGGGCTCAGATCGCCGGGCCCCATCGCAATTCTAACGCCTTAAAGGCAAGGCCGCGTCAGTGTTTTGACTTCTGAACCCGGTTCCAAAGATTGATCATGCTGATGTCTGCCGTGATGACCGAGATCTTCTCATCCGAATAATGCGCTCGCAAATCCTGCCGAAGGTCAGATAGGTCCTTGTCCCTATCGAGGTATGTGAGCGCTTCGGTCCAGGCAAGAACCGCCTGTTCGGCTGGGGAGAAATGGTCCACTTCGCGCCAGACAACGAGCGTATCCAGCTTGGCCTGCGGAACACCTGCTTTGCGTGCTTGGTTAAGGTGCATGGCCACACAATAGGCGCATTGATTGATTTGAGACGCCCGAAGTTCAATAAGTACCGAAAGAGCATGATCCAGGCCGTGATTGGCCATCAACGCATGGGTCTGGCCGAGATGCCCGAATATCTCGGGCTGGTTCTTTTCGTGTGCGAGTGGAGTGTTGGAATAGGTCATAGATTCATCCAGTCTTTGTTGGGGTTAGGTGTAGTGTGCGCCGCCGGCTGTCGGTGCCGTTTTCCATCGCCATGCCATGACGACGATGGCGCCCATCGCGATGAGTTGAAGAGCGAAGTGGTAGGCGTCATCCAGATCGATGGGCGCGGGAGGGATCATGGTCACCGTAGTAATCAGTGCCGCAGCAAAGGTTAGTGGCCGGGCGATATGACGCTCCAGCATGAGGGACAACGGCACCATCGAAATTGGCACTGAGACCACGACGCCACCGATGAGCATCAATTCCGGAGTGATCTCCAAGCCGTTGAACTGGCCTGTCATGATGGTTTCGAGGAACCCCGGCATCACGAACTGGTGGAGGTCGCGAAAGATGATGTTCAGCAGGATAAACAACCATAGGGCTGCGAGTTTGATGTGCGTTTCTGCTGGACGCATTTCTGAGGCCTTTCTTTAGCTTTCAATAATGTTGATGAAAGTTTCGGGACTGTGATTTTCCGAATTCACAGACACGTTTATCTTGCTGCCTCGCTGAACGGTCGATTGCCCAAAAACGGACAGCAGCTATACACAGATGTATGAATTGATCGCATTCCGATTTCACAAACCAGAAGACAAGGGTCGGATGGCGACAGTTGGGCTCAATGCTGCCCAAATGAGAAGTAGTCCAACCGCGCCAAAGATAGCGGCATAGACCCGCGACGATACGGACGGAGCAAGTGCTAGAATGCCCGCAGCCCCGGCATTGGACACGATGCCCATAAGGACAGCCGCCCAGGGAAACACCCCATTCATGCTTTGCCAAAGCCCCACGGCATAGCCGACGAGCAAGGCTGTGGCCGCTATTCCGTAAAGTCGGAAAAGAGTTGCGGACGTTGCAGAGACGCCCGTCATGAACTCAAGCCGGCGCTGCGGCAATAACAAGAACGGCCCTGTCACCAGAGCAACTGTCACGATTATCTTAGCAGTAAGTATCAACGATATTGCAGACATGATCTGAAACCTTATTGTGAACCCAGATGCTGGGTACTGGAGCTGAAACCGAATGTCAAACTCAGATAATATCTACCGCCGGCAGTCCCCTGTCCCCATAGACAAGTGCGGGGCGGCCCTCGCGACCGACATCATGTCAGATCGTTGGACAATTCTGATTATGCGCGAGGCATTTTATGGTGTGATGCGATATGATGACTTCCGCGCCGATATAGGCATACCAAGATCCGTATTGACGGACCGTCTCAAGCGTCTGGTCGACGCCAAAATGCTCAAGCGTGTGCCCTACCGAGAGGGCACATCCAGAACCAGATACGGATATACGCTGACAGACATCGGCATGAGCTTTGGTCTAACCCTTCTCGCTTTGATGGCATGGGGGGACGAGCATTTCGCCGAAAATGGAAGCGCGATATCGATCCGAGATCGATCAACCGGACAGAAATTGAAGGTTGCCATAGTGCCAGAAGAAACGCCTGACGTCAGTATATCGGAAGTAAAGATTGTTCCGAACTAAGTCAGGCGCAGAAAGCTGAAACGCAAAGATCTTAATCCAGTCAAAGAAGTCTGAATGAGTCGTTTGTGGATCTCATCAGATTGTTTTTTTGCGCCGAACATCTGTTTCCGCAACCTTTGTCGAAGGGATGGCCTTCGCCGGCCCTAAGGGGCCGACCGCTTCGGCCATCCCTTCGACGGACAGAAAGTGATTTGGCTTCCTTCGCCGCTGCGCGGCTCTCTTGCCGCATCACTTTCTGATGCGAGCTTCGCTCGCCGGATAATCACTTAGTATTAAGCTATTGTGTTTGTAGAAGACGGCCCTACATGATTGGAAATTTCCTGTCTGGGCACCTTTCTGTACGTATAGGAGCCGGCCGCCTTGTAGGAGCGGGAACAATGGCCGTTGGTTTATGGGCGGTGATCTTCATCGGAGTCTTTGCTAGCGGGGGCATGACCTTGGTCGCGCTGTTTGTTTTCTCTGGCTTCCTTGGCATATGCCATGGGCTGATCATGCCCAACTCGCTTGCGAGTTTGGCCGGCGCAGTGCCTGGTCTCTACGGCAGCGCGGCCGGACTTGCAGGCGCAGTTCAGATGTTTGGTGGTTCTCTTTCGGTCTACGTTCTATTCCAATTCCTACAGGATTATGGACTGTCAGCACTGGTCGCGGGATTGTCGTCCCTGTCCTTACTTGCTTTCTCCTTCGATCGGATTGCGCGCAAAGTGTAAATCCTTGGTTTTGGAAAGGTCGGTGAGCCAACTTTGAAATGCAGAAAAACCCGCCTAGAGTTGCAAGGTAATCGGGTAGTTCTTGGGATAGTCGTATAATACCGGGAGATGTGAAACACGGGCTCACGCCTCAAGCATCGGGTCCAAAGCCACACCGATCACCGCGCAGAACGATGTGTTTCACCATTTCATCCCCGGCGCTACCCCTGTCCCGGACGCCCCGCAAGGCCAGTTCGTGATAACACGCGGCGTTGCGGCGCTTGGGATCGATGCGCAATTGGAACTGACCCGTCGTGTTGCCGCTTTCGACGGTTTCATTGTCGACATCGATCCCCATGTCTGGCACGAAATGGGAGTCATCGAATTCGATGGCACGACGGTCTGGTTCAAACTCGAACTGTATGACGTCGACTTGAGGGCTGGACTTGAACGGCTGGTTCGTCCGCACTCCGGACCTCTGTCCGGGCGTCCGATTGCGAGGCTTTCCCCGCAGATGTAGCGAAGGTCTGGTTCGAGCCCATTGCGGACTTTGGAAAGGACTGTTGAATTCATTGAGAAAGGTAGAAGGCCCAGTTGGTCCGCGGTCTGGCGGGTGCGTGTCTCGTAATTTCGAACCGTTTCCGACTTTTATCCCGACAAGACAAAAAGCGCGGGCAACTGCAGTGCTATTAATCACGAATGTTTGCTAGCATGGTGCGCATCACTCGAATAAACACCTCAAGGTTTTCCGGGGCAATTCCGTCGATCAATTCAGCTTCGCAGCCTAACGCTATATCCAAAATTTGACTGTGTAGTTTGGATCCTTCCAGGGTCAGGCTCCATTGACGCCGTCTTGGATCGTCTTTGCTAGCCTCGTTAAAGACAAGTCCACGTTCGTCCAGCAGCTTCAAAGATCGGCTAACAGCACCTTTGTCTAGGCCGACGACCTTACATATCCGATTGGCCGTAATTTGAGGTTCGATGTTTAGCATCGCGAGAACCCGCCATTCCAGAATGCCCAGATCGAAGTCGCGGCGGTAAATCGCAGAGGTTTTGCGTTGCCACGCACTGCTGACCGCATTCAATAAGAACGGAGCATAATTTTGGATATCTAAGATCGTTGTCCCGTCCCGTTCGCGTGTGGGGGGGGAAATCCGATCCGTTTCTTTTTTCTGCAATCAACGACTCCGGTTTATATTGCAATGATCTCACGACATAATTTGTCTCGGCGTTCGTGTCACGCGGGGTATCGCTGTGGCTCCCGGGTAAGCATCGTGAAGGACAGCTGGCACCGCAGATTGGAGCCACACGGACAGTCAGGCGTGATAATTGAATGCCTTCCAGCCCGTTTACTTTGCTATCACTTTGAGAGGCAGCTGATCCAGCGCACGCATTGCGTTGTTGGGCCGCCACACCGGGTCTCCCGCTGGCTCGATCCGGTCCACCTTGGCGACGAGTGCTGACAGGATCGCCTGAAGCTCACCGCGCGCGATGTTCTGGCCAACGCAGCCATGTATCCCGACGCCAAAACCAAGATGTCCAGCGGGGCGACGATCAACGCGGAATTTGTCGGCATCCCCCCACTTCGCCGGATCCAGATTGGCCGCACCCAGCACGCAGATCACCTTCGTGCCTTCCTTGACAGGAAAACCTGCAATTTCGGTATCTTCGCCCGCTGTCCTGCAAAACGTATGCACAGGCGATGTAAAGCGCAGCACCTCTTCAAAAGCGGGTCGGATGAGTGAGCGGTCGCTTTTCAGCAACTCCCATTGATCTGGATTTTGCGACAGGCACCACAAAGCGTTTCCGATTCCGGTGACGGTTGTATCGACACCAGCAGACAGGAAGGACCGCACCAACATGCCTGCTTGTTCTTCACTTATATCGCCCGCATCTGCCGCCTCATAAATCATCGCGCCCAAGCCATCTTTTGAAAGCATGTCCCGGGCGCAAGCCTTGTTAATCCAGGGCACAATGACTTGCGCGTCCCGCATTGCGTTCCGGCGCAAGTCATTGTCAGGGCCGATGGCGTTGAACACCATGGCGCCATAGTCCACGAGATATCGGGCGTTCGTCTCCTGCATCCCGACGGCCTGCGGAAAGACGGTTGTTGGGTACGGCTCTGCGATGTCTGTGACCGCTTCGATGGTACCTTTCTCTAGGATCTGATCGACAATCTGCTCAGCCGCTCTTTCAAAGAAAGCAGCCAAATCCTTCACGACCTTGGGCGACATCGCACGCGCCATGACCCTGCGCGTCTTTGTGTGATCGGGCGGATCGACTTCAAGAATGATGGAGGGAGGTCGCCATGGTTCGGTCAGTGCGAAATCCTCCAACCCAACGCCGCGTGAGGATACAAAAACCTCGTGGTTGCTGAAAACGTCACGTGTCGTTTCAAACCGTCCAACGGCAAGCACGCTGTATTGCGGGATATACGCCACATCGCCTAAGGCGCGCAGTTGCGCGTAATACGTCGTTGGATCGCGCAACACCTCGACATCGTACGGATCGACATCAAGGACAGGAATGCCGCGTGCCGGTGAAATTCGGGTATGCCCTTCGATCAAAGACATCGGTTTGACGCTCCTGTTGTGCGAGGCCGCAAGCGGCACGCTGGTTGAGGAATCAACACTGATAGGTTCCATATCGAAGGTTGATTTGTCAACCCCACAAGAATCAACGCCTGCGTGTAATGTTGAATTTTGCCATAGAAACAGAGATGTAAATTCAAAATTCCGGATGTATAATTGCTGTCCAGTGAAACACGTGTTGACTAATCAACTTGATTGAGTGCTATTGATTAGAGTTGATTCTTCAACTGAGTCTCAAATCGCCTGGGAGGATGCGATGCTTTTCACAAGAAAACACTTCAACCGATTTATGGGTGCCGCAGCGCTCTGCCTCGCAAGTCTTGGTGCTGGCGTCACTCAGGCAAGCGCACAGGAAGTTACCCTGCGCCTGCATCAATTCCTGCCTGCACAAGCAAGCGTTCCGAAAAACATCTTATTGCCCTGGATCGAACGGGTCGAAGCCGCGTCCGGCGGTCGGATCGAGATTCAGCACTTCCCCTCGATGCAGTTGGGTGGGAAACCACCAGAACTGTACGATCAAGTGGTGGACGGGGTCGCGGACATTGTCTGGACGTTGCCCGGTTACACACCAGGGCGGTTCCCTCGCACAGAGGTTTTCGAACTTCCGTTCACCATGAAAGAGGCAGAGGCAACCTCAAGAGCATATTGGCAATTGGCCGAAGAAACGATGATGGATCAGGACTTTAAAGACGTAAAAGTCTTGGCTCTTTGGGTGCATGGTCCGGGTGTCATCCACTCAAAGGATCCAATCGTGTCGCTGGATGATCTGAACGGAACCAAACTGCGGGCGCCAACGCGTGTGACGAACCAGCTGTTCAACGCCCTGGGCGCAACAGCTGTCGGAATGCCCGTTCCGGCAGTTCCTGAGGCTTTGTCAAAAGGGGTCATCGATGCGACCGTCATTCCGTGGGAGATCACCAACGCCCTTAAGACAAGCGAGCTTGTGACCAACCATACGGAATTCGGGGGCCAAGCCCTCTACACCGCTACGTTTGTTTTGGCGATGAACAAGGATCGCTACAATGCCCTCCCAGATGATCTGAAAGCCGTTATTGATGACATGTCAGGCATGGAATTGTCCGCATCCGCGGGTCGACAAGCTGTCGCCGACGATGTAGCCCCGCGTTCGGCAACACTGGATATGGGCAACACCATCATCGAGCTTTCGCCTGAGCAAATCGCGGAATGGAAGGCTGCCGCGGAACCCATCGCCGAAGACTGGATTACGGATATGGATAGCAAAGGTTTGGACGGTACGGGTTTGCGTGCTCGCGCCCTCGAACTGATCGACAGCTTTGCGGCAAAATGAATAGCTAGGCCTTTCCACTAGGGATGATACTCACTGGAAAGGCCTGTACCCCTCTTTTCAAGTTTCGGAACCTCATCAGCTTAGAGTTTTTCTGGAAACCCAATAAAAATGGGAGATATGTACGACGTAGTGGACGGCAACGTTGTCTGCAAAGCAGTCAGCGTACCGGTTTTCACGAAGGACCGGTTTGAATTCCGGGCGGCCGGACAACGGTATGTCATTCTAATCCTAAGAGACCGTTCGTCGTACGTTAGGCCAAACAGAGCGCAGTTATAGGTTTGCAATCATTGCGATTTCTTCGCTGTTTGGCCTTTCCCAAATCGTTTCGATGTAATCGAACATGTCGCGTGTAATCTCCATTTGGTAGGTTTTGCCTTGGCCCAAATTGCGCGACTGAACGCGCTCCCATCTCACTGCAGGGTCAACATCCAAAAGGTGTAGTCTAGCAGAGAATCCAGCCGCTAGTATTTGCGAAGCATATCGCTGCCGGTGCTGACGCCTTTGGAACCCGAGATCCAGAATTGAAGGAATACCCTGTTGTCCAAGCTGCAATGCAAGCGCCCAAATTTGAGCCTCGCACCGAGCAAAACGAGGACCGAACCACGCCGGGGTTAAGTCTGCAGGCGCGTCCTCACCAAACAAGGTGACCATCCATTCATCGATTGAGAAACAAATTCCGCCAATGTCCTTGGCCAAGCGATGAAAAACAGTATTGAGCGCAGCGCTGTCACTCTACCGCCTCAGTAGTGCTGCGCTTGGGCAACGAGATTGCTCGGAGAGACCAATGAACGGTTCAGTCTATCGAGCTTTTGATTTGCACAGTCCGAGGGCCTGTTTGTTCAAAGAAAATTCGCTCCACAGTTTCAGTGGATAAACCAGCGGAAAGCTCTGCACATTAAAGAAAAAAGCATTAACTGCAGATCCTTGCAGGAAATCGCCCCAAAAAGCGAAAAACTCTTAAACTATTGATTTTGAATTAAATTTTCCTTTGAACTGATGAAGTTCTAATCTGGCGCAATGCGGTTTACCCCGCCAGACCATGTGTTTAATGCGTGCAATTCGCGCAATAGATTTCTTTACAAGGCCAACACTTAACTAGTCAGATCAAGCCGCAACGCGCCCAATTTCTGCATTGTGAGCTGAGCGGTTGATGGCGCTGGGTTCAGCGAAGGGTTGGCGTGATGCCCCGAGTGACGCACCGGAGTTTCTCTCTGGCTCATGTCTGATTTTCTGGTCGGAAAAGCAAACTGGGCTACCTTTGATAGGCACGCAGGTCTGGGAGGAACCTGTGGGCTGGCAACCTACCACCTTATCCAAGACGACTACCCAACTACCTCGGTGCCACGTCCCTCGTGCACCGGGGTTTTTTCTCCACTTGCCAAATTCAGAAACACAAAATCCGCATCACTGCTTGGATCGGATGTTTTGCTGGTCACACGGTCACGGTGTGCTGTCGTCGAATGGTCCAAAAAGCACCCTGCATCCCGTCCCTATGGGACATAGGCCAGAGCACATCAACAGAAAGTCTGACATTGGCGATTGGCATCATTGGCTGGCCTGAGCCCAGATCGGAAAAGGCAAATGAAAAGTAGGCTTGTAGATTGCCTGCAAAACGGCGGCAAATTCTGGCCGTCTGCGGAATACTGCTAATGATCTCGATTGATAGATGATCCTATGGCGTTCCGACCGCCTCAGGAAGTCGCCCCAGAATGAGGACTAACGGCCGGAACTACCCGCAAATCGGGTACTAATTCTTTCTCAGGTATTATCGCTCGACGCAAGGAGTTCTAATTTTTGAGGTCTTTCACTCAGAGTTGTTTTTGACCATTGCAGGTTCGTTGCAAACCGGCGGAGCACCTGTCATATGCGGTAGCGCTGACGTTTTTCTTTTTCGACCCACTGTCTCCATTCAACCGGCTTCAGTCTTTCGATCCAGACCGACTATGCCAGGATGCCGCACTTCTGCGGGCATCATCCATATAAGGAAACCACGGAAATGGCCAATGGCACCGTGAAATGGTTCAACACCACCAAGGGCTTCGGCTTCATACAACCTGAAACTGGCGGTAAAGATGTGTTCGTGCACATCAGTGCCTTAGAACGTTCGGGGCTGACTGGTCTTGCTGACGATCAGAAAGTGACATTCGATGTGGAGGCCGGCCGTGACGGCCGCGAAAGCGCGACGAACATTGCTCTCGCCTGAGCAAGACTTGGCAGGATAGCGGCACTAGCTGTCCTGCCCACCTCCTAAACCTCGGTAGCGAAGGTCGTCGCAAATGGCAAAAGAGAAAGAACTCTACCCGTTGCTCAATCGGATACCCAAAGACGAGCAAACTGACCGAGCGGTGCGTGAGATCATCCGCGAGGAAAAGGCGGCTCGCGAAGAGAAAACCTCGCGGCTCAAGGCGGCCCGCCTTAGACGCGATGCTGACCGTTAGCCTGAAGTGTATCAAAAGCTGAGCTACGACAGCTTTGCCCGCGTGAACCGATGTTCGATGCTCTTAATTGATAGCGTCAAAGACCTAGTGCTCTGCTCGCCAGCATTCCATCCAGGACACGGCGAACCGCCTCTCCTTCGTCGTTATCAATCATTTCCGATGGGCGCCGCCCACCTAAAGCCGCCTGATTACTTTGCATCCATTGTTCGGCCGCCGCTTCATCGAAATCAAAGACGGCGTCGCACAGCAATCGAATATCAGCTTCGAGATCTGAACTGGCCAATTCGGGGCTCCTAGTTTTGCAAGGGGTAACTTAACTCGGCGGCAGCGGATTCCGATGAAGGTAGTGATCCAACCAGCGAAATCCTCGACCGCGCAGCCAACGGCTGTTTCTGAGGGCTTGGGCTTCCAGTCAGCGACAGTTGTTCTTCCGCTGACTGGTGTTTTCAAGATCGCTTATTGCAATTGCAGGTTTTCAGCAGAGGACTTGTCGCGCATGCGGTCTTCCACAATTTCAAACATAACCTTCGCGCCTTCTTTCAGGCTGTCGAGGCCGGCACGCTGAACCGCACTGATTTGAACGAACGTGTCACCGCTGCCGTTATCCAGCTCGATGAAGCCGTACCCCTTGGTTTCGTTGAACCATTTTACTGTACCTTTTGTCATGAGATTATCCTTTCAATGACATTGTGCGCCCACCGGGATTGGCCGGGTTGCTTGCCGCGCTTAGGCAGCAGATTTCTTAAACACACCAATCTTGGCGAGCATACGATTCAAGCCGTCCCGGGCATGCGCCGGGTCAATCTTGAGTTGTGGATGAAAGTTCCGCTTTGGGGATGTTTTCCGCGCAGGCGTCAAAGACGGTTTGCGGCTTTCGGCATGGCCGAGGGTGTTGTTCTTGGTCAAACGTATATGGTCTCATGCCTTACAGGCGAACAGTCGCCAAAGGCACTTGGTCTCTCTAATCCTCTGGGAAGCTCGTATGAAATAGCCGCCGTCGTTTCTTGCTCTCATGGAGCTATTCAAGACAACGATCTGGTGATCACGGGCGAGAATACTTTGCCGCTGAAATGATCATCCATACACGGCGTTTAACCGCACCTAGAGAGCAAAGGCGAAGAAAGCAACAACTCATTTCGTACTAGGCATTGACTTAACGGCAGCTCTTTTCCGCGTTGCGGCCGTAGGCGGCTCTAGGTCCACCATCTGGTTCCCACCATCAGCGGACACTGAGGCGTTAAAGTAGACGTTGCCGCAATCTCGGCAGTTCCTGGTCGATCGCTAAACGTCGCTAAGCTGTCAACTGTCTGGAAGACTCTGATGTCTCAGTTGAGCCTAACCCCGCTGTCTGAGACCACATCACACTATTACTTGGTACGAAATATTTGGTCGGTACTCACTAATAACTGGCTTATCAGGGGGAAGTAGAGCAAGCTTGACACATGTTGGATAAGCATACCGTCACGATCGCCGATATCCGTGTTCCTCCCAAGCGAAGAAAGACACTGATGGAAATTAAAGTACAAGAAATCGCGGAAAGCATCATCGAAAATGGACAAACCACTCCTATACAGGTGCGCGTAGATGGTGACGGTTTTGTACTGATTGAGGGGCTCCACAGGCTTGAAGCTCTTCGGGCGTTGGGGGAGAGCTCAGTCGACGCCTACTTCGTAAAGGCTCGACTGCACTAACAGCTAGTGGTGCCTTACGTGGGGTAATTTGGCCTCGCTTCGAAAGGCCATTTGTGACCTCGAACCACTCAAGGAAATCAGGAACTGGACAATAGGTTTGTCCGCTCCACAGACTCCCGTCCCGCCTCCCGATACCTTCCGGCAGCGAATGACCCGTTTGTCCCGCGATCTGTGAGTTCGGCCACCGCGAGATTTTGCTTTCGCAGCGAATGTCGGCAATGTGGGCTGCGATCGCAGCATTCCGAGAAGGTGCTCAAAGTCGGCTAAGGGCCGTTAAAAGACGAATTTGCCATTTGGTTTTGAAGAACTGGCTCTTTTCAGAGGTGGCGGTTATGGCCTTCTAAAGTTGATAGCCAGGGCCTCCACAGCATCTCCGTAGGTCGGATACAGTCCGGCGCGTTGGTCGAGTGCATAAGCCTGAAAATAGTCCCAGAACAGTGTCACCTCGGTGCTGAAATAGTCTTCCAGTAAAGGCGCATTGCATAGGTTTCCGCGCAAACAGAATTCTATCTCGCTGAAGAACACGACGACCGTGTCGATCTGGACCTCGATTGCGTTAAATGTGTCTGCGTCGCCCATTTTGAGTGTTTTTAGTAGGTTGGTTCCAATCTGCTTTCGGGCCAGTTGCCGCGCTTGCTCAGGCAGATCAGCAGGTACTTCGCCGGCAGCTTCGATCGCCGGAATCAAAACACTTCCTAGTTGGGCGTAAGTGTCGCGCACGCCCGTAGTCTGCCAAGCCGACATAAGTGCGATCGAGCGTTCTTTTTTTGTATCAAGGTAACCATGATAGAAATTCATCGCCGACACCCCGGCGGATACTGCGATGGCAATTAGCGATAAAAGGCGAAACGTGCTCTCAATGCGTTCCCAGCCGGTTTTGGGAGCTGTGGCCGTATAGCTGGTCGCAGAACGGCGACCAAGTGGGCTTTCGTCGGCAGGTTCAACCTCTTCGCCTTCCAATGCAGGGTCGAGGACGCCGGCAACCTCAACCAGGCTTTGTTCCAGATCGGCGGAACTTGCCCGCTTCACTGACCGCTTATCAGTTGGCGCAGTCAACGCGTACCTCGAATGTTAGGGTTTTATCTAATTCAAATTGAGCGATCTCGACCTCTCGAGCGAGGCAATCAAGCGCCGGTTCCGGGATTAGAAACGCCTCGTCCACCGGCACAGGGATTTCACCGTCGGTTTGGACGTCTGGAAGCGCTGTTGCACTACGTCCCAAGCTGCATGCAGAAAGATCGACAAGGTGCACGTCCGAATTGTCCCGCGAAGCGGCCAAAAGTTCGTCGTTCAGCCGTTGCAGGTAACACTTTGCAAGAGGCTCGGTTAACGTGACCTTTTCGGCACAAAACCCGCAATCCGCGAGGGCAGACGGGGCGGTAACAGCATATGCGACGCAAAACGTGGAAACGGAAATCAGTTTTATCATTACGCTTGTCAGATCCGGAGTTTGGACCCAACAAGATTAAGCGCGACTCAGTCGTTTTGTGAACCCGTTTTGAGGCGAGCATAGATGATGAGCTCAGGCCGGTATTCGAAGTGCATGCCGTCGAAGTGGTGCCACTTACCACCCCAGATAAACCCAAACCGCTCCATCTGCCGCACCAGTGCCGCCGGGTAACGATTGTCGTAGGTGCCAGCGTTACCCTCGGTGGCGCCGGACCAGCGCCAATAGCCACCTAGCTGTGTGTTGAAATCGACCGCGATGCCAAAACTGTGCGAGCTGAGGCGCTGCGTGCCGGCGATCCGTCTCCAATTAAAGCTGCCGCCGACTTGAGTAAAGTATCGGTCGAAGTTTTCACCGCTGGTCAGCAGCGCATCGAGCGCCGCCTGCAACTGACGAGCGGCGCAATGTCGGCGATTCATGGCAAAGCGGGCGCGGCGTTGCGGCCCTTGGTACTCAGTGCGCTTCAACAAGGCTGCAACTTCTGCCTCTGTTTGCCCATATAGTGCTCGAAAAAACGAGTCGTTTCTTGCACGACCGGGATCAAACCAGGGCTTTTCTCGTGCTGTGAGATCAAAAGCGAGTGGGTAGATTTGCGAAAACTGATCAACGATCGACGCGTTGGCCAGCCGTGCCCTCGGGTGGCCGCTGTGAACCACGCCCAGCGGCAGCGTCTGGCCGCCTGTTGTCACCGTTTTTGTCGTGTCGTCGACTTTTAGGCCGGGATAGGCCGTTTCGAGCGCGATAGCGATCGTAGATTGCCCTAGCGTCCCGGGTAACGGCATAGCCAAATAGTCGCGGGCGGCGCAGCCATCAGCACGCGCAATACTTGGGAGCAATCCAAAAGCGAGCGAAACGGCGACGACCCGTGATATCAGCATCCGTTGGCTCTTTCGAGCGATTGCAAGCGTTGCACCTCGGTTTGTTCAGCGGCAGTCAGTCGAGGGTTACGTGTCGTGCACTGGCTAGTGTCAAAGGCAGCGCGGGCGCGGGCTGATTGAAAGCAAAAGCCGTGATTGTGAAAGATCAGGTTGCGCGCATACCATAACTCTTCGCAGGTGTTCGGCGGAGGTGTTGGTGCGACGGCTCTCGGAGTAGGCTGGGTTGCAGCGCTTAGGGTTTTGATCCGATCCTGCGCGGCAGCAACATAGATTGGACAGTCTGCGTGCGTGTTTAAGAACGCCTCCAGCGCTGAAGTGCTCGACGTGGTTTGCAGCACCTCCCAGTCAGCGCGCGCTGCATCGCACGGGCGTACTTGCGGAGCGGGAGGTTGCGGAGTCTGAACTACGGCGGGCCGTGGTGCAGTTTTTTGGGTGCCAAAAGTGAATGTGCCCTGTAGCTGATCGTAATAGGCCGGGAACTGGTTATGGTTCACGCTGTTCGCTAATTGACGGACGTCCGTTCGCACAAGTCGTACCAACTCGTGCAGGGGCAAGTCAGGCGTGTTCATTCGCTCTAGCAGAGCGCGGGTAAAAACCGAGTTGGGGTTCGGGTCGTTGTCCGACAACCTGTCTAGCGCAGTCTGGCCAGTTCCTGCAGAAAAGAGGACAAAAGCCCCCTCAGCTGGTTCCATCCGTGATAGCCCGCCAGAGGCCCCCACAGAACGGGTACCTTGGGTCGGGAAGGGGTTTTCGCGGCAGGCGTCAAGGATCATCAAAGCAACGCGCGCGCCACGGGACTGCATCAAGTCGAGTATCTGATCAGCTGCGACGCTTTCGCCAGTCACAAAGTCCTCTTCGCCCGGACGCACCTGAGGCACATCGGCGGGCAACAGGTAGTTGCGACCATCTACTTCTATGCCGTGTCCGGCAAAGTAGAATACGACCTCGTCGCCGGGATTAATCTGGCGTGAGAAATTCACCATACTTCGCCGTAGGTCGAGCCTTTTGGGGTCGATCAGTTTGGTGACTTCAAAGCCGAGCCCGTCGAGTGCGTCGGAAACAGCGCGAGCGTCGTTACTTGCCTTTTGCAGGTCGGCGATATTGTCGTAGGTGTCGATCCCAATAACCATCGCCAGCCGATTCTGCGCGGTGGCGAGAGAGCTGCACAACACAAAGGCGGCAATCCAAACTATTAGACGCAAAACAGTTACTCCAACCACTTTCGCATTTCTCTGTAGCAAAGGCTAGCGGCCACAGAGATTCTTGTCCAATGTCACCAAGTGTGCGGAGGGGGAGTCTCATTTAACCGCTGATCAAGAGCTCTGCGTCATTGTTTGAACTCTACACTGACTTGCGCAAACCTACAGCTTCTTCGCGCTTTGCTCGGTGCTCCATTTGTTCAATTCTAGCTCATCTGTGCATAGGCAGCCAATTGACGCTCCGGTGGCTGCGCGTGCAGAAAATTGGAGGCAAGGCGCAAGGCAGCTAAGGGCCGACGATGTTTGAATGGCGACGTTCAGAAACAGGCGACGCCACAACCCCACCAGCCGCATCAAGATCCCCCGCGAAGACCATCGTGAGCGTGACGGCCTCGCTCGTTGAATAGCGGGCCGTTTACGCACCTTTTCTGGTCAGGCGGCTTTTGCTCCGGCCCATCCTGCCTTTCGCAGATAAGCTTCAAAATCCATAGCATCTCCCAGCCAACGGTGGAGGAAATAGGGCGATCCATCCATCCCGTAGGTGTCGAAGGACTTGTACATCAACATGAGCTCTTCGCCCTGTTCACCTTCAACCTGTGCCCAGCTGATATGCTCATAACGCAGGTCTCGTCCAATAACCCTTCCGATCGTCTTTGTAATGTCGGCCATGGTTGAGACGTCACCCGTGATCGGAGCTGCTCGGTTCGTCCACAAGGTGGGCTGTTCAAAGGCCTGCGCAACCATGCGCCCGATGTCGTCACATGCGATCTGAGCATAGGGCATCTCGGGGTGTAGCGGGTACCGAACAGTTCCAGTTTTCAAAATGGTTTCTTGGTCCCATTCCCAGTTGTCCATGAACGCTGCGGGGCGGAACACCGTCCACGGTTTGCCAGAGTTCCGAAGTGCCATTTCGACGGCCCATTTGCTGTCCAGATGAGGGACGTCTGTCGCCCGATCCATGGTCGATGCCCCGGTGTAGACGATGTGCCCTACATCGGAGGCCGCGGCGGCCGAGGTCAGCGTTAACCCTTGGCGGACCTCGGCCTCGACGCCAGCTTCAAGAAAGTCCTGAACCGAGTAGAGCCCGGCGGCATCTTGTAGTGCCTGATCAAGTGATGCGCGGTCTTCAAGATCGGCCCGAACGACCTCGGCACCGGCGTTCGCGAGTGCTTGTGCGGCAGGTTTCTCGGGATTGCGGGTCAGTGCGCGGACGCGGTGGCCTGCTGCCAACAGGTGCCGTGCGACGGCGCCCCCTTGTTTGCCGGTTGCCCCGCTCACAACAATTGGTCGGTCATAGATTTTGAGCTCGGTCATAGTTTCCTCCTTAGACTGCGATGCAGCAGGAGATGGCTTACAACATGCACGCAAAGAAGGTCGCAGTTTGCGCAGCTTGCGCGCATTTTTGCAGCACTCAGATACCGGCGCCGCGCACCGCTTTGGCCAAAGCTTGCACTTTTGCGGTTCGGTGGAGATCGACATGAGTCACCGCCCAAATTGCCTCTGCCCATTCCGGACGCGGCGGTACGACGGATTTCAATCCGAATTCGGCTGCGGTTTTGGCAGGGTGGAATCCGATCCCCAGACCAGCGCGTACCGCTTGCCAGAGGGTCCAAATCGCGCTGGAGCTCAGCGCAAAGTTTTCCGGGGGCACGTGATCCTTTATCCAATCGCCCCATGGTGTGTGCGGGGCTGAGGCATCCGGGCCAACGAAAGAGTGAGCATGAAGAGCCTCGGGCCCATCGGGAATACCATGAACATCGACATATGCTGGGGCCGCATAGAGCCCCATCTCCAGCGTACCGGCCAGCAACACGACATTGTCGGGGTCTGTGGGCTTTGGTCCAACCCGGAACGCCATGTCAGCCTCGCCGTATTCCAGTTTCAAAACCTTGTCACTCGTTACCATCCGTAGATTGAGATCGGGATTTCGCGACAGCACCGCCTGCATCAGCGGCAAGATCACGGGCACCAAGACATCAAGGCTGGTGACGGTGACTTCACCTGAAATATTGGCCTTTGCCCCGCGCGCCATGCGTTTCAGTTCGCCGAACTGGGCTTGGGTTGCATCTGCGACACGCAAAAGTTCTTCACCCAATTCGGTTACCGTGAACCCGCGTGCGTGGCGTTGAAACAACTTGGCACCGAGGCCGGCTTCTAGCGCATCAATATGCCGGGTTACCGTGGCGCGGTGAACGCCCAAGGCATCCGCGGCAGCGGTTATCGTCCCCAGCCGGGCGACAGTTGCAGCTGTGCGGATCTCGTTCCAGTCATCCATCATTTATGTCGCATGAATGCGCATTAAGCGCGCGTATTGGTGAGTTTATTGCGCAGGTATAGCAAGTCATATCGGCCGGGAACAGCGGAGACCGCTACGATGACCGATTTCTCTCGACCACCTCCGAAAACCCTGACCATGGCCACGTTGTCAGAAGTCCCGAACGTCTTGCGTCTTGCCGTGCCCATTATCGTGGGTCTGGCCTCTGGCACGCTCATTGGATTGGTCGACACGTTGATGGTCGCGCCTTTGGGCACCAACGCACTGGCCGCACTTGGCCTCGCTACAAGCGCCCTCATTGTCCTTTATTCAGGGGTCTTCGGGTTGCTGTCGGTAGTACATGTGCATCTCGCCCGCGCGGCGGGCTCCGAGAACTGGGAGACGCTGGGACAGGTGCTGGCGGATGGACGGCTGGTTTCTACGTTTCTCGGGATCGCGGCGGGTGGGATTATGCTGGCCGCTTTTCCCTTGTTTTCCCTGCTTGCCATAGATCCAGAGGTGAGTGGGCTTCTTTGGCCCTACTGGGTTGCGATGTGCCTGTCGATGGTCCCTTACGCGGCACTTGGCCTTTATCGCGGGCTCTTTAATGCCCTGGACCGGCCTTGGGCGTCGGTATGGATTGCACTTGCAGGTGTTGCGTTGAACGTGCCGCTGAACTGGGTGTTCATCAACGGTTTGGGTACATTTGGGGGCTTTGGTTTGGCGGGTGCGGGCATTTCGAGCGTTTTGGCCAAAGGCTTTTCCTTGTTTCTAATTATCTGGCTTTGGCGCTTGCCCAGCATGTCAATTTATCGACGGTCAAAACAACCTGATATAACGCGCAGTCTCAACCTCTTACGAGAGGGCTGGCCCGCCGCGCTTTCCAGCGTCGGCGAGGGTGGGTCTTACGCCACAGCGGGTATGATGATGGCACTCTTTGGGTCTGCCGCACTAGCGGCCAACCAAGTCGTCCATTCGATTGCCTCTGTCATGTATATGTTGCCCATGGGGATGACGGCGGCTGTAAGTATCCGTGTGGGCCAGGCTATTGGAGGCGGTGCAAAGCAACGTGTCCGGGCGGTGGGCCTTGCTGCAAGCCTTATTGTCGTTGTTTGGATGGCAGCAATCACCGGTTTGCTTTTGGGGTTCCGTGAGAGCCTTGCCGGCACCCTCAGTTCTGACGCGTTCGTCGTGCCAGTTGCCGCGACGCTGTTTTTGACGTTGGCCTTCACTCAGTTTGCCGATGGCATGCAATCTACCGCACAAGGGGCGCTGCGCGGCTTGCTCGATATCAATCTGCCGACCGCTATCACGCTGTTTGGGTATTGGGTTCTTGCTCTTCCTATGGCCTATATTGTCTCTGTCTGGTTGGGATTTGGGCCGGTAGGCGTTTGGATTGGCTACGGCGCCGGAGTTATGGCAGCCGCCATCGCGCTGCAGGTGCGGTTCTTCCAGAGTAGCTAGAGCAATCTGGGGACTCGAGCTAAGGCAGAAAACCCAAGCTCCGCTTTGAGTTGGCTGCAACGCAACGCTTAATTGGGTGACGAAAGTCTGCTTTGGGCCGCCAACTGCGTGCAAACAACTGAATGCAATCACTAGTTGGGGTACCTCCATCGATGTCTGACTTGAGATCGACCACTCCAGCTGCCAATGCGCGGCGAGTAGCCGCCGTTGTTGCGCAAGATCCGAGCATTTCTGCGCTCCAGCCCCCTGTGATTGAGCCTTTAAACAGGTGGGTCCCCAAAAAATGGTTTTCGGAGTTGCTGGTCCCTAATGGCACAAAACTTCTTGCATGCAATGAAACCGTAAACGACGATATCTTTGTGGGGATTTAGTATGAGTGACCTAGCAAACGTCTTGTCTGGAATAAGTGACATAGGTTCGCGGCGTAAGCTCTGGACTTTTATTCTTGACTACTTCACAGCCAACGGCATTGACAAGGTTAGCTACCATTCCGCCGCCACGCCCGCACATGCTGCGGGGATCGCTACCCACGGTTTTCCGGCCGATTGGGTGTGCCACTACATAGGTGACAATCTCGAGAAAGTTGATCCAATTCCCGGTTTAGCGGCTTTGACAAGCAAACCGTTTCGCTGGTCTGATGCAGCAAAAATCGGGTCGTTGTCACAAGACAACTTGGCTTACTTAAAAGAACTCTACGCAAGCAATGTTGGAGATGGGTTGGCCTTTATGGTTTTCGGCCCAAAACTGCAGAATGCGTACGTAGGTCTAGGTTTTGCATCAATTGACGTTATACCCGATCCACAACAGATTGCAGATTTTCAGACGGTAGCTCAAATGGCTCACCTCAAATACTGCGAGATCAGCGGCTCATCGGTTCCCAAAAAAGTGGCACTGTCCAGCCGTGAACACGAGGCACTAGAATGGGTTGCCCGTGGAAAGTCCAACGGCGTGATCGCGCAAATCATGGATTTGTCACCCCACACCGTTGACACCTTAATCCGTCGCATTTTTGAAAAACTTGAAGTCCGTGACCGGACAACTGCCGCGATCAAAGCGTTGGGCAGCGGATTGCTACAATATCAAGACATCGATGTCGCGTAGTTCCGTGACATGACAGGTGCAGCCTTCCGTCTTATCCCGCAACGCCATTGCAAACGGGACATGATTGGAGCTTCAAATGACTTGCGAACTGGCAAGTGCACTGCTTTCACCAGATAGAGCGCATGGTATCATAAACGACAAGAGATATGCGGGTGGGCTTACTTCCCAACAGTTGCTTCAAATGGCTGCGAAAGTCGTCGAGCATGTAGCTTTCGCAACTGCACGGCAAAACTCGGCTCATAACACGGCTAAACTGCTCGAAGCCGCCGTTACTATTGAAGACATAGCCGGAATACTTGAAGAAAATGCTAGGGCATGATCCGACTAGCTTGCCTAAATGAGATCCTTTCTGCATATCT
>CAYODE010000038.1:0-23210 GCA_964402685.1 uncultured Aestuariivita sp.
GCATATGCTCGATCCGGATAACGTCTTTGTTCCCTGTTGTCGTGATGAACACGTCGGCGGTGCTCAGTTCATCCTCAAGCAACGTAACCTCAAACCCGTCCATGGCAGCCTGCAATGCGCAGATGGGATCCACTTCGGTGACCTTTACGCGGGCGCCGGCTCCGGCCAGTGACGCAGCAGACCCTTTGCCCACATCGCCATAGCCGCACACAACGGCGACTTTACCAGCCATCATTGTGTCGGTCGCACGGCGGATACCGTCGACGAGCGATTCTTTGCAGCCGTATTTGTTGTCGAATTTCGATTTGGTCACGCTGTCATTGACGTTGATCGCAGGGAACGGCAGCTGTCCGTCGCGAACCAGTTGATAAAGACGGTTCACGCCCGTGGTTGTCTCTTCCGATACGCCTTTGATCTGGTCACGGATCTTTGTGAACCATCCAGGGCTTTCTGCCATCCGTTTTTGGATCTGTGCCTTGATGACCTCTTCTTCTTCCGAGGTAGGTACGGGAATGATCTCTTCCCCCGCTTCAGCGCGTGCGCCAAGCAGGACATAAAGAGTCGCATCGCCACCGTCGTCCAGGATCATGTTGGGGCCATCCGCGAAGAGGAAGGATTTATCCAGATAGTCCCAGTGCTCTTCCAGAGTCTGCCCTTTGATCGCAAAAACGGGGACACCACCTTCTGCAATTGCAGCAGCAGCATGGTCCTGTGTCGAAAAAATATTGCAGGACGCCCAGCGCACATCTGCGCCCAGCGCTGTCAGTGTTTCAATCAAAACTGCCGTTTGGATCGTCATGTGCAGCGACCCAACAATACGCGCGCCTGTGAGGGGTTTGCTGTCTCCATACTCTGCGCGCAACGCCATCAGGCCTGGCATCTCGGTTTCAGCAATGTCCAGTTCTTTGCGGCCATATCCGGCCAACGCGATATCTTTGACGATATAGTCTTTTGCCATCTGAGTCTGATCCTTCATCAACGGTTGATCGGGCAGATAGCACCCGCACTTGAAATGGACAATGGAGCCCGAGACGAAAGCCCACAAAGCTGCGCCTAAGGGCAATTTTTTAGTCCATTCCCCGCCGAAAGCTATGGAAACGCGTTGCCAGTGCAAAGGACAAGGCCGTAAACCATTGGCTTAGTCCCAGAACATGCAACGCAAGACACGACATGGTACAACGGAAACAATCTCGGGCATGGCAACGCATGCTATCGGGCCGCAGGCTCGACCTGCTTGATCCAACTCCAATGGATATCGAAATCGAGGACATAGCGCATGGCCTGGCCTTTGTGGCTCGGTGGAACGGTCAAACGCAGGGTGATTTCGCCTATTCCGTCGCGGAACACTCGTTATTGGTGGAAGGCTTGTTTACTCAAATGGAAGGGCGACCGGATCCCAAATGGCAGATGGCCGCACTTTTACACGATGCGCCAGAGTATGTGATCGGAGACATGATTTCACCAGTCAAAGCATCCGTAGGCCCAGGCTATGGCGCGTTAGATGATCGCTTGACGGCAGCCATTCACCTGCGGTTTGGGCTTCCGGCGGTGCTGCCGCAAAAAATCAAACGGCAGATCAAAAAAGCGGACAAAATCAGCGCATGGATGGAAGCAACCCAAATCGCTGGATTTTCCGAAAGCGAGGCCAACAAATTCTTTGGTAAACCAGAGTCAACTTTGTTGGATGCTTTTTCGATCGTTCTGCGCCCACCCGTTGAAACACGCAATGCTTACACGGCGCGGCACGCCGCACTGATGGAGCAGCTTGCATGATCACCGTGCGCAAGGCGATCGCGTTGGATGCTGGGTCCATGGCGCGTCTTCTCAATGACATCATTGTTGAGGGTGGCACAACAGCGATGACCCGGAAAGTGACGGGCCAGGACTTACTGGATTGGATGGATTACGATCCAAACCAATCTGCCTGGCATGTGGCACTAGACAGTGCGGAAGAGGTTCAAGGCTTTCAATGGATCGAGCCGCGCAATTGGCTTCCGACTGAGGCGTGTGACATCGCGACTTTCGTTAAAATCGGCAAGACCGGCCTGGGCATAGGCTCTGCGTTGTTTGATGGAACGCGAAAAGCGGCAGAAGAGCTTGGATACACGTGGATCAATGCCAATATCCGCGCCGACAACGAGGGCGGATTGATCTACTATCAAAGTCGCGGATTTCGGGATTACGGACGTATAGAAAACCACGCTCTCGAGAGCGGCCAAGTGGTGGACAAAGTCCTAAAACGCTACGACATAAAGTGACCGGAGCGCCCTCGCTGAGTGCGACAAAGCTCTGTGTGGCGGCCAAGTCTGACTAGCGCGGCGACCGTTTCGCTAGAATACGCTGCAGAGTGCGTCGATGCATGTTCAGCCGTCTGGCTGTTTCACTCACATTGCGATCACACAACTCGTAAACCCTTTGAATGTGTTCCCACCTGACACGATCAGCGCTCATCGGGTTTTCTGGTGGTGGCGGCAACTCATCTCCGGAGGCCAGCAAGGCATTAGTGACATCTGTGGCATCCGCGGGCTTGGAGAGGTAATCCGTTGCTCCGATTTTCACCGCTGCAACGGCCGTCGCAATCGCACCATAACCAGTCAGGACAACAACGCGGCTATCTGGTCGTTTCTCGCGCAGAACCTCTACGACATCCAGGCCATTGCCGTCCTCCAACCGCAAGTCCACGACTGCATATGCGGGCGGGCGGGCAGTGGCGATGGCCCGACCCGCAGCAACGGATGCAGCGGTTTCGATTTCGAAACCCCGCTTCTCCATTGCTTTTGCGAGACGGCGCAGAAATGGTTCGTCGTCGTCGACCAACAAGAGTGATTTGTCAGGTCCGATCTCACGCAAGGCTGGCTCGGCCATGCTATCTCCTTCGCGCTTCCTATTTTTTTTATTGCGCTAAGTATTAGCTGGAGTTGAAGAAACGTCAAACCATACGGTCACATAGCTTCGATAAAGCATGCCATGATGTTGGCAATTTCCTCAGCCGAACTGTCTCTACGAAAGAACTCAGCAAAGCCAGTTTCGGGCAAAACAAGGTAGCTGAAAGTTGAATGATCAACCAGGTAATACTCATCGTCGGCCGGATGTGCCTTGTAATAGGTTTTATATGCTTTGCTGGCTTGAGCCACTTGTTCCGGAGACCCCGTCAGGCCGATCATTTTTTCATGCAAATTGAACGCAAAGTTCCCGACGATTTCGGGCGTGTCTCGTTCTGGATCGATAGAGATGAAGATTGGCGTGGCGCTTAGCCCTCGCTCGGCCAAAAGATCAATTACCTCGGCATTGCGCGCCGTGTCCAAGGGGCAAACATCAGGGCAGAAGGTGTAACCGAAATAGATCAACGAGGGTTCGGTAATGACATCCTGATCAGTTACTGTCTCGCCATCCGCATTGATCAATTCAAATGGGCCACCAATTTGGTTAGAACCACCAGCGATCGCGCCACTCCTACAACTTGCGAACTGATCGTCCGACCCAGTGATTTGCGTCGCCACGTAAACTCCGGACGCCGCGGCGAGAACAATGGCAGCAGCGACAAAAGCGTAGATGCGGGTCATCGGTCTGTATCCTATGATCATGACGGTGGGATTCAGTTTTCTTCGCACCACATATCAATTAAACCGGCTAACGCAACGGACCTGAGACATTAATGCACAGTACTCAAACAGGGTTGATATCAGAAGCGGAACGCAGCAGTTGGATTCGACTGCGTACCCTCATTCTGTTGCGCTGGGTGGCCATCGCTGGACAGCTGACGGCCATTACCGTTGCACAACGAATGTACAACATTCAGCTCGAACTGGGTTTATGTTATCTTGCTGTTGGTGTGTCGGTTATTGGCAACCTGATCGCGATCTTCGTTTTCCCAGAAAACAAGCGCCTGTCAGAGACTGAAAACTTTCTGATGGTCTTGTTTGACCTGCTGCAACTGTCTTTCCTGCTTTACCTGACAGGTGGTCTGCACAATCCGTTTGCTTTGCTTTTGCTTGGGCCAGTCACGATTTCGGCGACTGTGATGACGTTGCGATCCACCGTGATCATTGGCGGTACGGCCATCATCCTGGTTACCCTTTTGGCCGAGTTTCACCTGCCACTGCGAACGGAACAGGGTTTTATCCTACGGATCCCTGATATCTTTGTTTTCGGAAACTGGGCCGCGATTATCATCGCCACATTATTCATGGGCGCTTATTCCCGGCGGGTCAGTACCGAAATGCATTCGATGGGTGATGCGCTTGCCGCTACTCAGATGGCCCTTGCGCGTGAACAAAAACTTACTGACTTGGGCGGCGTGGTTGCCGCGGCCGCGCATGAGATGGGCACGCCACTGGCAACGATCAAACTGGCCAGTTCCGAGTTGATCGAAGAGCTAGAGAGCTCTCCCGACCTCCGCGAAGACGCCGTTTTGATCCGGGAACAAGCCGACCGATGCCGGGACATCCTGCGCGACATGGGCCGCGCTGGAAAAGACGACTTGCACCTGCGCCAAGCCCCGTTGAGTGCCGTTGTTCAGGAAGCGGCCGAGCCTCATATGCGGCGTGGGAAAACCATCCACTTCGAAGAAGGTCCCATTGCAGACGGCGGATACGCGCAACCATCGATCCTGCGCAAACCCGAAGTGATCCATGGCCTTCGAAATCTGATCCAAAATGCTGTCGATTTTGCGCGCGCGAACATATGGGTTGAGTGCGTTTGGACGGAAGATCTGATTTCCGTGCGCATCCTGGACGACGGTCGCGGTTATCCTAGTCATCTTATTGGGCGCATAGGTGATCCTTTCGTCCGAAGGCGGAAGTCTGACACGGATCGTAGCGCGCGCCCTGAATATGAAGGCATGGGACTTGGGCTCTTTATCGCCAAAACTCTTTTGGAACGAACAGGAGCGGAACTGACGTTTTCCAACGGAAGCGACCCCTACCAAAACATCACGACCGACAAAAATCGCCGAGGAGCGATTGTTGAAGTTGTCTGGCCACGCGCAATGATTGATGCACAAACAGACGACAACGCGATCCCGATTGGATCCAACCAACCCATCGAAGTCTGAAGTCGCTTGTCCGGTTAACTTGAACTTAACCCTTCCTACTGACGCTCAATGACGACGTAGAGGCGAGGAATGGTTTGGTGGAGTACAGTCTATGGCACTGGGCCGGAATGTCTGCCTTCTGCGGCGCTGCGTGCATTTTGGCACTGTACTGGTATCTGGATTTTGCACGTAGCCGCGGTCACGAACAGATTCCAATCTCTGTTGATGATCAGTGTGTTTTTCTTTTTAACGGGCGCGACGTCCATTCTTCGACACGGCGTGCTGATGCGCTCCTAATTGGCCAGGTTGGGGACACCGATTGGGAGAAGCTGTACCTCTTCTTAATAGACAGATTCCCGACCTTTCCGGCCGATCCCGAAATCGCCGATATTTCCCGCGCGACATTGATATCGCCGAAGGATCCGTTTGATAACCTCACCGTTTTGGTCGAGCCGATCGGAGAAATTCTGCGGGTCGAGTTGATTGCAAAAAGCGAGATGGAACACGATTATGTCGCGCCGGGTCCTTCGGATTGGGAAGACGAACTTTCAACGCTGTGGCACACAACAACTAATGCGCCCTATCCTATTTGGCGCATGGATCGCAAAGGGGCTGTTGTTTGGTGCAACCCGGCATACGAAAACCTTTACCTGCGAACAATGGGACATAAGCCGCGCGCGGATTTTCCACTGTTTGACACCCTTTCTTTTGAAAATGGCAGCACGCAACGTGGCCGTCTGACCGTCCGCAACGAGGATCGATTGGAATGGTACGATGTCACGCGTTTTCGCGATGACAAAGGTTACGTCTTTTATGCGAATGACGTAACCCCTGTGGTTTCGGCGGAAACAGCGCAGCGAAATTTCGTCCAAACACTGGCCAAAACCTTCGCTCAATTATCCATTGGCCTGGCTATCTTTGACCGGAACATGCAACTGGTTTTGTTTAACCCAGCACTGACCGATCTCACCGCGTTGCCACCAGAGTTTCTAAGCGCCCGTCCGAACTTGTTGTCGTTCTTCGACAGATTGCGCGATGCTCGTGTCATGCCCGAGCCAAAGAACTACAACTCTTGGCGAGACCAAATGGCAACGATGGTGGCTCAAGCGACTGATGGCCGCTACAGCGAAGTCTGGGCCCTTCCCTCGGGCGCAACGTACCGTGTAACAGGGCGCCCGCATCCCGATGGCGCAGTTGCCTTCTTATTCGAGGACATCTCAGCCGAGGTTTCGCTGACGCGCCGGTTCCGAACCGATCTTGAACTCAGCCAGAATATTCTCGACGGCCTTGATGATGCTATCGCTGTCTTCTCTGCCAGCGGCGCGTTGGCCGTCACCAACAACGCGTATTGTAACCTGTGGCAGATTGACCCCGAAAAAAGCTTCGCGGAAATCGGAGTCATCGACTCTATGCGTCATTGGCAAGAACTGGGCGGGCCGCAAACGCTGTGGGGCGACATCCGGGAGTTTGTGCTGGGCCAGGATAACCGGACCGATTGGTCTTCCCTAATCACGCTGAAAGATGGGCGTCATTTTGATTGCCGCATTCATCCTTTACAGCATGGCGCATCTCTCGTCCGTTTCGTAAGCGTCGACCCTGTGCCTCAAATCTCGATCAAAGAGACTTTGGGTTTATCCCGTTAGACCGATAGCTCTTGCAGCCACGTTGGGCTGCCGTCATTCTGCGTCCATGGCATACAGGCACGCCGCTCAGACTTTGCATTCCGAAGAAGAAACCGCCCGATTTGCTGCGGTATTGGGGTCTGTTTTGCGCAGTGGCGACACTGTCTTGCTTGCGGGTAACATTGGCGCTGGAAAGACATTCTTGGCGCGCGCTTTAATCCAATCGCTGCAAACCCGTCCCGAAGATGTTCCATCCCCGACATTCACGCTGGTGCAAACCTATGACACAACTGCGGGCGAAGTATGGCACAGCGATCTTTATCGCATAGGATCCACCGAAGAGCTGGAAGAGCTGGGCCTGTTTGATGCCTTTGAAACGGCAATTTGTCTCGTCGAGTGGCCGGACCGTCTAGGTGATCAAACACCTCTCAGCGCGCTTTGCGTCCACATAGACACTGAACGTGATGACGCTGAAAGACGCCGAATTTCCCTCAAGTGGAGGGACGAGACTTGGGACGATCGCCTCTTGTTCGTGAAGGATCCGATTTCATGACGCGCACGGAACGGGCAAGTGCTTTTTTGCAATCCACAGACTGGGCATCGGCCGATCGAACAATGGTAGCGGGCGATGCGTCCAATCGGCGGTATGAGCGACTTCACCTCGCAGGAGCGACCGCGATATTCATGGATGCTCCGCCGGAAAAAGGTGAAGACGTTAGTCCATTCATTGCCATTGCAGAATTTCTTTCTGGGATTGGCCTGAGCGCGCCTGAAATCCTTGAAAAGGACGAGGCGGGAGGGTTTCTGATCCTCGAAGACTTGGGGGATGATCTTTACGCCCGGGTCTTAGCGCGTGATCCGACTTCGGAGAACCTGCTTTACACGACTGCCGTCGATGCACTTGTTGCCTTACATCGCGCCAAAACACCCAATTTAGAGCCGTATGAAACGGGCTTGATGACCGCATTGGCCGCGACTTCCTTCACCGTATATAAAGCTGGCATCGACGGTGCTGAGGACCCCGACAAAACCGCCAACTTCAAACGGATTTTTGAGCCGCTTTTGTCCGAATTGACGATGAGTGAGACTGTTTTGGTCCAGCGTGATTACCATGCAGAAAATCTTCTGTGGCTCGGCGACCGGGAAGGCGTTGCGCGGGTTGGCATGCTTGATTTCCAAGACGCGATGCTGGGTCACCCGGCATATGATTTGGTATCTGTTCTTCAGGACGCACGTCGGGACGTCTCGCCAGAGACAGAGGAACGCATGATTCAGCATTATTTGGATCAGACTGGTCTTAAAGACAGGACGTTTCGTGCGGCCTACGCGGCACTTGGGGCTCAGCGCAATTTGCGGATTATCGGTGTATTCGCCAAACTGAGTCTAAAAATGGGAAAATCGCACTACGTAGATCTGATCCCACGCGTGTGGCGCCTTCTGATGCGGGATCTGGGGCACCCAGCATTGGCAGATATCGCGCTAATGATCCGCGATGAGCTACCCGAACCAACACCCGAAAACCTCGCGAAATTGAAACCGGCATGACAGACGCCGTCATGATCTTCGCCGCCGGCTTTGGAACACGCATGGGGGCGCTCACCCGGGCCGTGCCAAAGCCGATGATTCCTGTTTCCGGCAAACCGCTGATTGATCATGCGCTGGGGTATGTCGCGGAAGCTGGCATCGAAAAGACTGTGGTGAACACGCATTACCTTGCGGACCAGCTGCATGCGTATTTAGAACCGAAAGCTGTCCAAATATCGCATGAAGCGACGGATATTCTGGACACCGGCGGCGGATTGCGCGCCGCATTACCTTTGTTAGAGACTAATATCGTCTTCACGTTGAATCCGGATGTTCTATGGTTGGGACCTAATCCGTTGAACTTTCTGAGACAGCGCTGGAGCCCGGAAAAGATGGATGCGCTGCTGCTGTGTACACCCTTGTTGCGTACACACGGGCGCAAAGGGGGCGGGGACTTTCATCTGAACGAGAGCGGTCAGGTCTTACGTCCCGGCGATTTGGTTTATGGCGGCGCTCAGATCATCAAGACTGAGCGGCTGCATGACATCAAAAAAGATGTGTTTTCGCTCAACGTGATCTGGAACCAAATGAATGATGACCGGCGGCTCCATTTGGCCGAATATCCGGGGGAATGGTGCGACATCGGCACTCCTGAAGGCATTCCTTTAGCCGAAGGCTTGTTGGAGCGACAAAGTGTTTGACCCTCAAGACCACCCACGTCTGTTCGCGCAGGCGCCCGGGGTGGATTTCCCGCGCGCATTGGTCGACGGTTTGCGTGCGCGACTGGCAAAAGAACCACCGGAATCAATGGCGCGGGTGCATCTTATCGTGAACACGCGCCGCATGGCGCGCCGCATTCGCGATATCTTTGATGCGGGTCCGCCCGGATTGCTTCCGCGGATTTCGCTACTAACAGATCTTGGCGATCTTACTGCATTAGACACGCTTCCCCCACCGGTTCCCCCACTGCGCCGCAGGTTGGAAATCGCGCAACTCGTGTCGCGCCTTTTGGACAGTCAGCCAGATTTGGCAGCCCGTTCCTCGCTCTACGATCTAGCGGACAGCCTGGCGGATCTTCTGGACGAGATGGAAGGTGAGGGTGTTTCTCCCGACACGATTGACCGGCTGGATGTTTCAGATCTGTCAGGTCATTGGGAGCGCGCAAAATCCTTTATTGGGATCACAAAAGCTTTCTATGACAACGAGAGCGCCGACCTCGACTCCCAAGCCCGCCAACGTCGGGTGATAACGGGGATGATAGACAGATGGCAGAGAACCCCGCCCGATCACCCAATTATTCTGGCAGGTTCAACTGGATCTCGTGGCACAACTCTGCTGCTGATGAAAGCGATCGCAAAGCTTCCACAAGGCGCGGTCATTTTGCCCGGCTATGATTTTGATCTTCCCGATCATGTCTGGGCTCACTTGGACGACGCACTCGCCGCAGAGGACCACCCGCAATATCGGTTTCATAAATTGATCACTGATCTGGATGTTGCACCGCGTCAGATTGCGACGTGGCACGATCTCCAGTCTCCGTCACCTGCACGTAATGCCGCGATCTCTTTAGCTTTACGCCCTGCACCCGTCACTGATGCTTGGCTGAACGAAGGACCAGAGTTAACGGATCTCGACAATGCCTTTGCCGGGGTCACCTTAGTTGAGGCACCTTCTCCCCGGGCAGAGGCGTTGGCGATTGCATTGCGACTTCGAAAAGCGGCTGAAGGCGGATCAAAAGCGGCTCTAATAACGCCGGATCGGATGCTGACGCGTCAAGTGACGGCAGCGCTGAGCCGCTGGGGTATCTTGCCCGATGACAGTGCAGGGATACCGTTGCAACTGTCGCCGCCAGGTCGATTTCTGCGCCATGTTGCGCAGCTTTTCCAACGTCGCTTGACCACAGATCAACTTTTGACGCTTCTCAAACATCCGTTGACCTACTCCGAAATTGACCGCGGTCCCCATCTTTTGATGACGCGTGAGCTTGAGCTTTTTCTGCGCAAGGCTGGGCATCCTTTTCCAGACGAGGCGGTTCTTAAATCCTGGGAAGCCGTTCAGGAAAAGCCGTTAGCTGGGTGGACCGCGTGGATTATCCAAGCCTTTTTGCACGGTGCTGGCCCAAAAGATCGCCCGCTTGCCGAGTGGACAAAAGATTTGGAACAGCGGGCTGAACTGATTTCCGGCGGAGGAGCTGGATCCGGCGAGCTTTGGCAACAAAAAGCCGGGCGAGAAGCGCGGGCGGTATTGGATAATCTCAAGGACCAAGCCGCATATGGCGGCATCATGTCTGCGACTGATTTCAGTGATCTCTTGGGTGCGCTCTTGTCCCGCGCCGAGGTACGCGATCGCGACGCCCCGCACCCTGACATCATGATCTGGGGCACGTTGGAGGCCCGTGTCCAGGGTGCTGATCTTTTGATTCTGGGCGGATTGAACGAAGGCACCTGGCCCGAGGCGGCAAAACCCGACCCCTGGCTGAACCGACAGATGCGCGCCAAAGCTGGACTGCTGCTGCCAGATCGACGGATAGGGTTGTCTGCGCATGACTTCCAGCAGGCAATTGGTGCTCCGGAAGTCTGGTTGACCCGGTCCGTTCGGTCAGAGGATGCGCAAACTGTTCCTTCACGTTGGATCAATCGCCTGACGAATATGTTGGAAGGATTGCCAGATCAGAAAGGATCACATGTCTTGGCCGACATGCGCGCACGTGGGAACATTTGGCTGCGGTGGTCCGAGATGCTTGAACATGCGCCAGAAATGCCGACCGCACCGCGTCCATCCCCACGGCCACCAGTACGAGCAAGACCCGCTCGGTTATCTGTGACCGAGATAAAGCGGTTGATCCGGGATCCTTACGCAATCTACGCACGCCACATTTTGCGTCTGAAGCCTCTGGACCCGCTTGTGCGCCTGCCCGACCCTCGGGTGAAGGGCATTGTTGTTCACGACATACTCGAACAATTTGTCAAAGCCTTGGATGAGGGCAGTCGGGCCTTAAATAGAGAGAGCTTTTTGGACCTCGCATTTGAGGTACTGAACAAAGATATTCCCTGGCCGACGGCCCGCCTTTTGTGGATGGCACAACTGGCCCGATCAGCCGATTGGTTCCTAGACGGGGAAGCTGAAAGGCGTGAAGGCGCGCGCCGTTTGGGTTCCGAAGTCGCGGCCGCCCGGGACGTCAAAGCATTGGACTTCACACTCACAGCACGCGCCGACAGGATTGATCAGACCAATACCGGAGAGCTGATCATTTATGATTACAAGACAGGTCAGCCGCCGACGAAACGCCAACAGCAGAAATTCGATAAACAGCTTTTGTTGGAGGCGGCCATGGCGGAGGCAGGGGCATTCGCAAACATAGAACCCGCGACGGTCGCAGAAGCTTTTTTTCTTGGAATAGGTGCTGCGAGACCGTCAGCCGCTCCTCTCCGAGAAGAACCGCCTGAGAAAGTGTGGGAAGAATTCTGTTCGCTCATCGCCGCATACCATCAGCCTGAAACCGGTTACACCGCGCGACGGATGCTCGAAAAAGACACTGATGTGGGCGATTATGACCAACTTGCCCGCTACGGCGAATGGGACGACACGACGGATCCGGCGCCGGAGGATCTGACATGATCCGCAACGACGCGACAGAGGCACAGGTTCAAGCCGCCGATCCAACTGCGTCCACCTGGCTAGCAGCGAATGCCGGGTCCGGCAAAACGCGCGTTCTGACGGATCGTGTGGCGCGGCTGTTGTTGAACGGCATAGAGCCACAAAAAGTTTTGTGCCTGACTTACACAAAAGCCGCTGCCAGCGAGATGCAAAACCGCCTGTTCAAGCGTTTGGGCGAATGGGCGATGTTGCCTGATGAAGCCCTTGCGGCATCCTTGGAAGAACTGGGTGTCGAGCATCATCTGGACAGTGCCGCACTTAGCGATGCACGCACGTTGTTCGCCCGGGCAATCGAAACACCCGGTGGTCTTAAGATTCAGACGATCCACTCGTTTTGTGCCGGTCTATTGCGTCGTTTCCCGTTGGAAGCCGGTGTAAGCCCGCAGTTCACCGAAATCGAAGATCGTGCCGCCACTCTATTGCGCGCCGAAATTGTTGATGACCTCGCCGAGGGGCCCGACACGGTTGTGGTCGCTAACGTCGCGCGGCATTTGGGTGGGAGCGATCTGGATAACCTGACCCAGGCGATCGCAGGTCGCCGGGAAGCATTTGCCGAGAAGAGATCAAAAATAGACCTGATGCGGCTTTTTGGGCTGCCAGAAGGTTTCACGCGCGACGACTTGAAACAGCAGCTCTTTCGTGGGAATGAACAGAGTCTATTAAAGCGACTTCTTCCGTTTCTTGAATGCAGTGGTCCGGTGGATCAAAAGATTGCAGTAAGCTTGAAGTCACTGAATTTGGCCGACCCGGCCGTCTACGAAAAACTCGAAGACGTCTTTCTCACAAAATCCGGACAGACCCCATATTCAGCAAAACTCGGTAAGATCCCTGCGAAGAAAGCGAATGCACCAACTGAGTTGCACCAAGAAACCGATGCCTTCATGCAGCGTATTGAAGACGTACGGAAAAAACGCATCGCGCTGAAGGCCGCCGGTATGGCCCATGACTTGCATCAGTTCGCCGCGGTTTTTTTGCAGGAATATGAACACCGTAAGCTTCTGCGCGGGTGGTTGGATTTCGACGATCTGATCATCAAATCGCGTCGACTTTTGAACGACCGGGCAGTGGCCCAATGGGTTTTGTATCGCTTGGACGGTGGGATCGACCATATTCTTGTTGATGAAGCGCAAGACACAAGCCCGGCGCAATGGGATGTAGTCGAAAAACTAAGCCAAGAATTCACGAGCGGCTTGGGCGCGCGCGAAACCGCGCGGTCTATTTTTGTGGTGGGTGACAAGAAACAGTCGATCTATTCGTTCCAAGGCGCTGACCCTGGGGGTTTCGACCGGATGCGGGATTATTTTGCCGACCGGCTCTCTACGATCGATCAGCACCTCAGCAACAGAACGCTACAATATTCTTTTCGCTCGTCGCATGCCATTTTGTCTGTAGTAGACACGCTTTTCGAAGACCTAAACGATGCCGGGTTCGACGGGGAAAGCCACATCGCGTTCAAGTCCGAGCTACCTGGTCGTGTAGATCTTTGGCCTGCTTTGCCGCCAGCGAAGGAGGAAAAAGACACTCCTTGGTATACCCCCTTGGACCGTCCAAGCCCGAAACATCATACTGTGGAACTCGCGGAGACGGTGGCCGCCGAAATCGAACGTCTGATTATCGATGGCGCACTGATCCCAGAAGACGAAGGGTCCGCTCGGCCCGTGCGCGCCGGTGATTTTCTGATCCTCGTTCAACGCCGTTCCGCACTTTTCGCCGAAATCATTCGCGCCTGTAAATCGCGTGGTTTACCCATCGCGGGTTCGGACAGATTAAAAGTGGGCGCAGAGCTTGCCGTGAAAGACTTGGCCGCTTTGCTGTCTTTTCTCGCAACGCCAGAGGATGATCTTTCACTTGCAATTGCATTGAAATCACCACTTTTCGGATGGGGGGAGCAAGAGCTTTTTGATCTTGCTCACAAGCGAGATCCGCGCGCCTACCTTTGGCAAGCTCTGCGCGATCGCGCCGACAAATACCCAAAAACAATGGCGGTATTGAACGATCTTCGACGGCAGGCGGATTTTTTGCGGCCTTATGACCTGATCGAACACATCTTGATCCGCCATGAGGGCCGCAAGCTACTCTTGGGTCGCCTGGGTCACGAGGCCGAAGATGGCATAAACGCGCTGCTGTCGCAGGCCTTGGCGTACGAACGCTCAGAAATCCCATCGTTGACGGGTTTCTTGGTATGGATGCAAACCGACGATCTTGAAATCCGTCGCCAGATCGACAGCGCGGGCGACATGATCCGCGTTATGACGGTGCACGGTGCAAAAGGTTTGGAAAGTCCGATTGTGATCCTGCCAGACACGGCCAAACGCCGATCCGGGCAGAAGGGCAACCTGGTGTTGGCCGAGAACATTCCACTCTGGCGCCTCCGTAAAGATGAGGCGCCCGATCTAATTGCCCAAGCTACGTCAGAGGAGGAAAGGTGGGAGGACGAGGAACGTCTTCGTCTATTGTATGTGGCTCTAACACGGGCAGAAAAATGGTTGATCGTCGCGGCGGCTGGAGAGCTCGACGAAAAATCAGGCGACACGTGGTATCAGCGAGTCGAATCCGCGATGCAGACTGGTGGTGCCATTGATCATGACTTTGCTTTTGGATCTGGAAAACGCCTACAGACCGGAAATTGGGATCTGTTACCAGCCAATCCGGAGCCCCAACTTGTCAGCGAAGCAGGTTCTTTGCCAGATTTCTTCCGACAGACAGCTCCTAGCCCATCACCAAAACAGGACACTGTGAGTCCCTCGGATCTGGGCGGGGCAAAAGCCTTGCCAGGTGACGCTGGCTTGGACGAAGAGGCAGCAAAACTACGTGGTACGCGGATTCACCTGTTGCTTGAGCACCTGCCGCAGATCGATCCGGCAAAATGGCTTGAGGTATCTCAGCAGATCCTGCAACTGGACCTGACGGAGGTACGACCACTTCTCGACGAAGCTGGTGCAGTACTCAGTTCACCGGAATTGGCTCATCTTTTCGATGCGTCGTCATTGGCCGAAGTGTCCGTCACTGCCGAGCTGGGTGACCGACGCATGCACGGCACACTCGACCGCCTGTTGATTGCGAAAGATCACGTTTTGGCTGTCGATTTTAAAACAAATGCAAGTGTGCCAGAAACTCCGGAAACCGTTCCAGATGGTCTCATCAGACAGATGGCAGCCTACGCACAAGCGCTCTCTCAAGTTTATCCTCACCACCGAATTGACACAGCCATTCTGTGGACGAGGACAGCAAAGCTGATGTATCTCCCGCACGATCTTGTGAGTGTTGAGGGAAAGCAGCCACAACATCTTGACGATACCTGACTGGCTTCTTACCTTCCGTCTCCAACCTAACCTCGTCCCAGGAGACAGACATGTCCACAGTTGCCGTTACCGACGACTCGTTTGACGCCGAAGTAAAGAATTCCGATATCCCCGTTGTGGTGGATTTCTGGGCCGAGTGGTGCGGCCCCTGTAAGCAGATTGGCCCCGCTCTTGAAGAGCTCTCGGATGAAATGGCCGGGAAAGTGAAAATCGTCAAAGTGAACGTTGATGAGAACCCGAACTCTCCTGCTCAAATGGGTGTTCGCGGGATCCCGGCTCTGTTCATTTTCAAAGACGGCCAGGTCATCTCGAACCGGGCGGGCGCTGCGCCAAAAGCAGCGCTTCAGGGTTGGATCGAAGAGTCGATCTAAACCGAAACTTGTTTCCTGAAGGGGCGCCCAATGTGGGCGCCTTTTTCACATGGGCCAGCCCAATTCTGCAAAACGCGCTCTGATTTTGTCTTTGGCATCTTCACGTCCCGCATTAATCGATTTTTGCTGCCAAAACCAATAAAGGTATTTGGCGAAATCGGGTGTGTCTGTCAGTACATGTCGAAAGGCAGTTCTGGCATTCGTGCGGGTTAGGCTTTGTCCGATGTGATGAAAATCAATCTTGGCGAACAAGATTACGGGGCGGTTGAAGAAATAACCGTCAAATGCTGCGCCTGAATTCTGCGTCACGACATAGGCACAGTCGGGTAGAAACGCTGCCGGCGGCCCCATGGCCAAGGTCAAACGCGGGTGCCGGTCTTCAAGTTTGTTGATCTCAGCCAGCTCCGTGTCGGTATACGTCTCGTTAGGATGAAGCGTCGCGATAACGTCGCGTTGTGTCTCCAAGCGTAATGTCGTCTTGAGCATTTTGACTGGGCTCATTTTTTGGAACGACCGGCTTTTTGTTAACTTTCCTTGCAGCGGCATATAGACCGGACCATCAGGCGTCTTTTCAATGTCCTCGATGCCATAAAGGCGTTTCCGCCAAAATCGCTGGAATTTGCGTGCTGGCTTGCCCGGAACTTCGCTCGGATCAAACGGCCGTTGCGCAACGTCCCATGCCCAGCGCTGTTCAGTCCGATCAATCTGCCAAAATGGGTAGTGATACACCCGCCGGAACGTGAGGCCCTGCCGCCCAATCGGCGGTTTCATGTGGACAAGAGTTGGCCCGTCATGATCGATGGGTCGATCGCTTTCGTGCAGAAACTCGGGCAAATAACCGCCTTCTTCCAAGGCGTCTTGCATCAAGCCAATGAAATTATGCTCACGGCTTTGAGCCCGCTCCAACAAGGAGTCTTCGAGGAAAATTTTCACGGAACGCGATGCGGTCATGGTTCATTGCTAAGCCGCTCCCTGCATCCTCGCAACCCTTGTACCCATGTCGCACCGCGTCCATATAAGGCGGCAAGATCGCAAGGAGGCCATGAATGGCAAATCAAGATTTCCCCGGCTGGCACGGCACCACGATTATTGGCGTCAAAAAAGGCGACGAAGTTGTGATTGCAGGGGATGGTCAGGTCTCACTTGGTCAAACTGTCATCAAGGGCACCGCGCGCAAAGTACGCCGGTTGTCGCCGGGTGGATATGACGTGGTCGCTGGCTTTGCCGGATCAACAGCTGACGCGTTTACCCTGCTTGAACGCTTGGAAGCTAAACTGGAGGCGACACCAGGCCAGCTTGCCCGCGCGTCGGTAGAACTCGCAAAAGACTGGCGGACAGACAAGTATCTGCAAAAGTTGGAAGCGATGTTGATCGTCAGCGACGGTGCCGAGCTTTTCGTGATTACGGGTGCTGGTGATGTGCTGGAGCCCGAACATGACGTCACAGCCATCGGGTCCGGTGGTAACTACGCTCTGGCTGCCGCGCGCGGCATGATGGAGAGTGATCGGACGGCCGAACAGGTTGCGCGGGATGCCATGGCCATTGCGGCAGACATCTGTGTTTACACCAACGGTAATCTGACGGTGGAAACGATCGCAAAATGATCCAGCACGACGATCTGCGCGCCGCGGTCGCCGCCGGGATCGTGACCGAGGCTCAAGCCGCGTCCATCGCGACACTTGCAGACTCACGTCGTGCGGCGCGGGAAAACTTGAAGCCCGGCGATGAACCGTTTGAGTTGTTCAAAGGGTTCAACGAGATCTTCATCGTCGTCGGTATGGTGATCTTGTCGATGGGCTGGTTCGCCGTGGCTGCCGTGATGATCAATCCCGCGCAAGGTGATTTGATTGGGCAAGCGGTGTCCATCGCTGTCGCCGGAGCGATTCTCATCTGGATCATGGGAGAATACTTCATCCGCCGTCGCAGGATGGTCGCCCCGGCCATCGCACTCTCAATTTTCTGGGCGGGAAACGCATTGGCCGGTTTCACGGCAGCGTTTGCCGAGCCTTTTATGATTGGGCAAGAAGACTATCAAAGCCTGCCTTTGCCCGCCGCCTTGGCAACCGCTGCAATCTTTCTTTTCTGGCTTCGGTTCCGCGTTCCATTTGCCATGGCCATGATCGCCTTGGGCGCTTTCTTTGTTGCGCTCGTTTGGACCGCCGCGTCGGCCGGGACACCACAGTCGCCCGAAGATATCTTTCTTTTGTCCAGCGATGGACCTTTCGCCCTGGTCACGCTTGCGATCGGCATTGCTGTTTTTGCCGCCGCAATGGTCTTTGACATGTCAGACCCACACCGCGTCACACGCAGATCCAAGAATGGGTTTTGGTTGCATGTGATCGCCGCACCGGCCTTGGTGAACACTGTAGCGCTGACGCTTTTTACAGCCGGTACAAACAGTGCTTACCTTCTTCTGGCGCTTGTCTTGTTTCTTTTTGCCCTGATTGCCATCATCATCGACCGTCGATCCTTTTTGATCGCAGCCGTTGGATATTGTGTTGCTTTGAGCAGCGCGGTGTTTGGCGGTGAGGGCGGTGGGTATGGCATCCTTATCCTCGGCGCGTCTCTTGTCATTTTGGGCGCAGCGTGGGAACGGATGCGTGCCCGTCTTTTGCGGATGCTCGGGCCGATGCTCCCTCTTGATCGCCTTCCACCCTCTGTCTGAGGACTTGATATGACTGACCTCACCCCCCGCGAAATCGTTTCGGAACTGGACCGCTTCATCATTGGCCAAAAGGACGCAAAACGCGCAGTTGCAGTCGCTCTGCGCAACCGTTGGAGGCGCAAGCAACTGAGCGATGATTTACGGGACGAGGTTTATCCAAAAAACATCCTGATGATCGGACCCACCGGTGTTGGCAAAACTGAAATCAGCCGTCGCCTCGCGAAACTGGCGCGTGCGCCGTTTATCAAGGTCGAAGCGACAAAGTTCACCGAAGTTGGTTATGTCGGCCGTGATGTTGAACAGATCGTGCGCGATCTGGTCGATGCATCAATCGCAATGACCCGAGAACACATGCGCGAGGATGTCAAAGCTAAAGCCCATGCCGCCGCCGAGGAGCGGGTGATCACGGCAATTGCCGGAGAAGACGCCCGAGACGCTACGCGCGAAATGTTCCGCAAAAAGCTCAAATCAGGCGAACTGGACGATACGGTCATTGAGCTTGACATCTCGGACACGACAAACCCTATGCCAATGATGGAGATCCCCGGACAACCCGGTGCGAATATGGGGATGATGAATATCGGTGATCTGTTTGGCAAAGCCTTCGGTGGGCGAACAGTACGCAAAAGAATGTCCGTGGCAGACAGTTACGAGATCTTGATCGGAGAGGAAGCCGACAAGCTGCTGGACGACGAGACCGTGACGCGCGCTGCGCTTTCCGCAGTCGAAGAAAACGGTATCGTCTTTCTCGATGAGATTGACAAAGTCTGCGCGCGCTCAGATACGCGCGGCGGCGATGTCAGCCGGGAAGGGGTGCAGCGCGACCTGCTTCCTTTGATCGAAGGGACAACGGTGTCCACCAAACATGGACCTGTTAAAACCGACCACATCCTGTTCATTGCATCCGGCGCGTTTCATATCGCGAAGCCATCAGATCTATTGCCAGAGCTACAGGGCCGTTTGCCAATTCGTGTTGAGTTGCGCGCGCTGACAGAAGAGGATTTTGTCCGCATTCTGACAGAAACCGACAACGCGCTGACGCTGCAGTATTCGGCATTGATGGGCACGGAAGACGTGACCGTCACCTTCACCGAGAACGGGATCAAGGCGTTGGCGCATATTGCCGCCGAAGTGAACCAAAGCGTGGAAAATATCGGTGCGCGGCGGCTTTATACGGTTTTGGAACGCGTGTTCGAGGACCTGTCCTTTACCGCACCAGATCGGTCCGGGGATACGGTCGAAATCAACGCGGATTTCGTCGAAGAGCATTTAGGCGAACTCGCGAAGTCAGCCGATGTCAGCCGCTATGTGCTTTGATCTTTTCGCTGCCTGACACCACTTCTAGGCGCGCGAAATTTCCTTGCAGGTGTTAAGACGGTGCCGGATAGAATGATCCGGAAAGACAGCCTGTGAGACTTGGCGAAACCTTTATCGTGCGCAATGTGTCGTGGCTTTCAGCAGGTGTTCTGCTGACCTTCATGTCCAGCTTCGGTCAGACCTTTTTCATCTCGATCTTTGCGGGTGAAATTCGGACAGCCTTTGACCTAAGCCACGGGGCTTGGGGCAGTATCTATTCTCTCGGCACCACCCTTTCTGCGGTTGTGATGATTTGGGCTGGCGCTCTGACCGATGTGTTTCGCGTGCGCGTGATTGGGCCGCTGGTATTGCTCGGGTTGGCGGTATCGTGTGTGTCCATGGCGACCGCCAGTGCGGTTTGGCTGCTGCCATTTGTGATCTTTGCCTTGCGTCTCACAGGTCAGGGCATGTCGAGCCATATTGCCGTGGTTGCCATGGCGCGTTGGTTCGTAGCTTCGCGTGGAAAAGCACTATCGATTGCGACACTTGGTTTCGCTGTAGGAGAGGCGCTTTTGCCCCTCAGCTTTGTTGCGCTGATGGCTATTTTTGATTGGCGCATGTTGTGGGTGGCGGCAGCAATTATTGTTCTTGCAGGCGTGCCCGTTTTATCCAGGCTTCTTCGACAAGAACGCACACCAAAGGAAATCGCGGCAGAAAATCCTGTGTCCGGGATGTCTGAACAGCATTGGAGCAGAGGCATGGCCCTGCGACATCCATTGTTCTGGTTTCTGGTTCCCGCTTTATTGGGGCCATCCGCCTTTAACACCGCGTTCTTTTTTCATCAGGTACATCTGGCGGAGATCAAAGGATGGGAACATATCGATCTGGTGGCTTACTTCCCGCTCTATACTGTGATGTCGATCATCGCGATGGTTGTGTCGGGCTGGGCCTTGGATGCATGGGGAACCGGGCGTTTAATGCCGTTTTACCAACTGCCCATGGTCTTTGCGTTCCTTGCCTTTTCATGGGCATCTGAGCCTGCACTTGCCTGGGTTGGGTTCCTGTTCCTGGCCATCACAACCGGGTTCAACAATACGCTGCCAAATGCATTCTGGGCGGAGTTTTATGGCACAAATCACATCGGATCGATCAAGGCGATGGCCGCCGCGATAATGGTGTTGGGATCTGCGATCGGCCCAGGTGTGACCGGAGTTTTGATCGATTTCGGTGTCGGTCTCGAGGCGCAGTTCATCGGCATCGCGGTCTTCTTCCTTTTTGCCACGCTCCTGATGTGGATGGGCATCCGCCGGTATCGAAGTGAGTTAGCTGCCTACCGCTGACGACGAAGATAGACGTAGTAGGCGCCATCGCCGCCATGGCTGATATGCGCAGGCGCTACTTGCAACACAGCCTGTGCAAGCGGTGGAGATGACAGCCAGCCCGGTACTTGATGACGCAGTACGCCGCGGGGCCGAGGAATAGGGCCCTCGTCATCGGACCGTTTGCCTTTACCGGTTATCACAAGAACCAAACGTTTTCCTGAAGCCTGTGCCGACAGAATGAATTTTATCAACGCCGGGTGCGCACGATCGAGGGTCATGCCGTGCAAATCAATACGGCCCTCTGGTTTCAACTTTCCACGCTTCATCTTTCCAAAAGACTTCTTGTCCATTTGCACAGGTGCCGAGGACATTCGTTCGCTTAGGCTTGGTTGTAGTTTGTGTGGAGCGGCCGAAACTTGAGATCTTGCGCCCAGCGTGAAGGGTTCAGTCACGTTAAAGACAGATTTCTCAGGTTTGGGTTTTGGTCGTGTTTTCAATGGCGTGTCCGAGGCACGCTCCGGATGCAGTCGTTCAGTCCGCTCCGCCACCTTTTGCCACAACTCAACCTCATCTGGGCGCAATCGGCGGCGCGTCATGATTGTCCCTCGGGCAAAAGGGCATAGGCGCGTTGAATCGGCAAAAGTGTGATGATCCGGCCGGGATCGCGTAACCGTCCTGCCGCCTCTCCGGCTGCGTCTCCAGTCCCAAAGAAAATGTCGGCCCGCTGCGCGCCCTTGATCGCAGACCCTGTATCCTGCGCGATCATCAGTCGCCGCATCGGCCCTTCACCGTCTTTTTCGATCCACACCGGCGCCCCGAGCGGATGAAAGGCTGGGTCCACCGCAATAGTGCGCAATGTTGTAATTGACCGGTTCATTGCTCCCAATGGCCCTTGGTCTGCCGGGACCTGACTGACCTCGCGAAAAAAGACGTAGGAATCATTGTGAAACAGCAGCTCCTCGCCAGCTGCCTGGTTACGCCTGACCCAGTTCTGAATCACCTGTGCACTCACCTGGTGCGCCTGAAAGATGCCGCGCCTGACTAGTTCGACACCGATGGAGCGATACTCATGCCCATTCGCGCCGCCATACCCGACGCGCAGATATTGGCCGTCGGGCAGTCTGACGCGACCAGATCCCTGGATCTGCAAAAAGAACAACTCGACCGGATCATCGACCCACGCGATTTCCAAGCCGCGATTGCTCATTACGCCACTGGTCAAGATCTCTCGCCGGGTGAGCCAAGGGTTAGCATCCCGAGCTTCGGGCGGCATTTTGTACAGTGGGTAGCGAAAGCGCGCGCTTGGATAGCGTGCACCCGTCAGTTCAGGCTCAAAATACCCGGTGAACAGCATATCTGAGCCATCTTCGATCAGCACTGGGCGAAACAACAATTCGAAAAAGGCCCGAGCATCCTCCGGGTCAGCATTTTGAGCCATTGCACATAAGGATTGCCAATCCGCATCATCCAAATCCGTGCAAGTGTTCAGAAATACCGAAAGGGCAGCTGAGTGATCATCCGCTGCCCAGCCATCCAAGTCACCAAAGGACAGGATTTTATAGGTCGTGTCCGCTCGGGCGTCAGAGGTGGCCATGAAGGCCACACAAAAAATCGCCCAAAGCGTCCGGATCATGCGTCGGTGGCAACAAGCAGCCAGTTTGGATCATCGGTGCCCATGTTGCGCGCAAAGACCCAAGTGTCTTTTTGGCGTTTCACCGCTTTGGGATCGCCTTCGATGACTTCGCCTTCTGCATTCCGCACAACTGATGTCAGCTCTGATACGAACCTCATCGTCATTTGCGCTTCACCCGTATCCTGGTCGTAATCGACATTTTCGACACGTACTTCACGAACACCAATGAACTCGGCCTCGATGGTCAATCCTTGATCTTCGCGTGCCGCAACAACATCGACAAAGGTTTCAAAGATGTCCTCAGCGATAAGCGGCTGAATATCGTTCAATTCGCCGCGTTCAAAGCCCATAACGATCATTTCATATGCTCCGCGCGATCCTTGCACAAAATCGCTGACAGAAAAGGACGGCTCAACCCGCTTCATTTCAGCTAGGGCAGCAGCGGACGGGCTGTCTTCTTCGACATAGTCCACAATGTCGCGATCTGGTCCCCCTTCGATCACTTCGAAGTCGGGACGCGGGGCGGTGGAAGGTTGCCGTGGCACCGGAGGTTTTTCAAAACCTTCACGTGTTCCCAGCACGCTTCTCAGGCGTAAAATCAGGAAAACTGCAATACCGGCCAGCACGAGAAGCTGGATCAGGGGCGAATTCATTCAGTACCTCTTTTGAGCAAGGGGCTTTGTTGGACCGTTGTTGGCCCTTATGTAGGGGTCAGGTGGACATAAGTCTACCGCTCGACCCCAAAGGAGTCTGTGGCTTAATGTATCTTTTTCTGGCCTTTCTGCT
>CAYODE010000039.1:0-7677 GCA_964402685.1 uncultured Aestuariivita sp.
CAGCATCGTATCTTACAACGTGGTTTCCGAAATTGCCATGGTGCCAGACAGCGAATGCAAGACACCTACTTTGACCGGCGCATCGCAGGCGAACGCGCTGGTGCTGGCCATCAGACCGGCAGCCACGAGGGAAGTGAGAGGTAAAAGTTTAGCCATGAGAGATTTATCCCAAATTCGCGCTGCGTCCTTCGAAAACGCAGCAGATGCACTTTCAAAGGCGGCTCAAAATGCATATTTGAGACCTACAGCATTTATGTTGTCGTCTCGCAGGGGCGGTTATCTGCCAGGATAGGCCTCTGCGGGGCGGTTTATGCCCAGTCCGGGCGCGTGGATTAGGGCGCAGGCGATTGGACAGCACCACCTGAGGGTCGTTGATTTCGCCTCAATTTTGGCCAAAAGCACCCCAATCGCACAGCAAATAGACTACTATTTTTGCAAATGCCCAAAAAACAAGCCCCTGAAGAAGTGTTTTCACCGGTCTTAGCTCATTGGCCAGTAAAGCCGACTCTTCGATATCAGCAGAATTCCATCACCGCCGAACGTGCACTCGGCCACACGGCGATCCTTGCGGTTCGACAAAGCAGTGATCGCCGCGCATTTGTCCAAGAACGCGCGGCGATCAGGCTATTCTCTTTTGGGATCGGCAATTGAGGGATTGAGTCGGGTCCACAAGAAAGCCAGCTGGGTGAGCCAACTCACACGACACATCCATCTTCGTTGCAGCCATCATTAGCCCTGGCCTCTGGTTCCTGGGCCCTTGCGGCGCCATCGAGTAGAGCGCCGATCTGTGCGCCCACAATCAATTCGCTTATCTGACCAAAGTAGTGTGAGACAAGAGATCCGTCGGGTCCGACGATTAACATCGACGGCGTGCCCTGTAACTGCCAGGCCCGCATCGTCGAAGGCACCGGGCCAAGCTTGCTTGGCTGATCAATCGCGATCGGAAAGTTCAGGCGATACTCGTGCGCGAAAGCCTCTAGCGCGTGCTTCTCCATGGCTGAATGATGTTCGAAGACGCAGTGCAGTCCCAGCACTTGGACTCTGTCCTTTGGAAACGTACTTTGGATGTTTTGCGCAAGCGGCAGCCCGTGCATCACACAACCGGGGCACAGCATCTGGAAGGCTTCAATTACGACGATCTTGCCACGGAGCTCGGCCAGGCTGATGGGTTTGGGTGTGTTGATCCAATCCGCGGCGATGATTTCAGGTACCTGTGTCATAGCTTACTCCAATTCTCCAAGACGTTTGGACAGTGCGATTGAATAGATAATGGACCTTGCTGCGAGGACAGGATCATCCGACGGTTCGAACCCGTCGCTGACGACATTTGGATCAAAGCTGATGTCCGCGCATTGTCCGTCGGCCTCCCGCGAAATGGAGGTCACTTCAAGCGTTGCGGCCGTGATCGTTTCATGCGCGCCCGTCCACAATATGGCCGGATTTTCCACCGCATCATCTGGGTTGGCCACTGTGACGATCATGTCCCACGAGACGCTTCCTTTCGACAGGTTGGCCTGCATGTTTTCGAAAAAGAAATCCTCGCTGGGTTCCAATAGAATTTCGTGCTCGCCGGCTGGAACGAAGGACCACCTGACCGCTGTCCGATTGTCGTCGGCATCGACCAAGTAAAAGGAATTGATGCTGTTATAGGTGGCCCCTTCGTACGGGCGTAGCGACTTGTCGATTTGTGAGTGGTAGGCCTTGTGCGCGCGAAGTTCGGAGCTGTTGGCCGCGAAGGCTTTCACGGCCTCTGCGCCTTTCGCCTTTGCTTGCATAAGAGCAGTGAAATCTTCCGGCGTGGAGACCGGGAAGAAGTGTTCGGTATTCATGCTCATCTGGTGGAAGTCCCCATCGGTAGTAGAGATCTCTAATGCCAAACCATAGTGGCCAAATTTCGCGTCTGACGGATTAGCATGCCCACCCTTGTGCGACACGCGCCCAAGCACCGTCGACTGGTCCGTAAACAATGGACTTCTGGAGAGTGCTTGTATTTCCGCATCTTGGGGCGTGAGCGTGCCGACGATGCAAAAGCCTTTGGTGTGGTTTCTGCGTTTGCCTTCGGTAAAGCCAAAGACGTCTTCAAAAGCAGAGATGACATTGATTGCGTTGGTCTGTGCATCTTGAGCCATGGCCATGAGCGGCAGAACTCCGATCAGGGCTGTTGAAATGGCAAGTTTCATGGGGGCCTCCAGATTTTCGAAAGTGCGGCGGCCAAGACTTTGAAACTAAATCTGATGGGTAGCCGCGAGGACAAGTTGGGTTAGCATGTGAGTGCAGTTCGGAAGGGTCCCCGCGCGACAGGGGTTGGGGAGCTACGCCGCGCGGGGAAGACGCGTCAGTCAACGCGACCAGGGAGGGACAAATCGCCCGATGCAATGTCGAAGACATCGACAACGCAGACATATGGCGCGTGAAAGTCCGTATCGACGCGCAACGCAGTGGTTGCTCCGTCAAAGTTCACACCTTCCAATGCGTTGATGTCCGAATTGGCCAGGACGACATTGATGGTGATCGATGGTCCGTCAAACACGGGCGTGAAGCCGGGGCTGTCCAGATAGAATGGAACGCCAGGCCATGTCGCTGGCATCACGGGCGTGGTGCCTTCTTCAACGTCGCGCACGGCCAGTGCGCCGGGTCCGCATTCTTCGTTTGGTGTCAGAACAACCCAGTGGCTGTGCCAATGTCCGCCGTCATTCCCGGTATCGCCATCGATGTTTTCATCGAACAGCGGAGTATCGTCAAAGTCCGGGTGGTTTGTCGCAGCAAGCGCCAGGATACCTGTGCCTTCACCAAATCCTACAGCAGAGGGATCCAGCGTCGTTGGCCAGACATAGGCCCAGATAGACGCACCTGGCGTACCGCCGCCGGTGGCTTCGGGGCCGGAAGCACCGGCAGTACCGGCGGTGGACATCGTGAATGTTGCGAAGCGTCCATTCAGCGTCACTTCGGCCGCAACGATGTCGAAGTCTGCAACTTTTGCATCATCGACCGGTGATTTGATTGCATGGCTGTGACCCTCACCACCGATGGCGGCAGTTGAAATCATGACAGCAGCACTCAACGCGGTGCTCAGAATGGTGAGTTTCGAATTCAGCGGGGCGAACTTCATGGCGTCTCTCCTTTGTTGTGCCGTGAGCTTCGCAATCACAATTAGAAGCGAGTCGAAACTAAGTCAATATAATTTTGACTCGAAACCATTATTTCTTGGAATTCCCGCCCTCACAGTGAGGTAACGAAATCGTGAGTCGTTTGAAAATAGCTTAGGAAATTAGGAAGATACTTCTAAATATTGATTCGCTATAACATGGAGTCGAAATTAAAATCTTTGTTTAGACTTGACCCAAAAATTATACTTATTGGTATGACACCAAAAATTTTCGACTCTATATAGCATCGACTAACTATAGTATTGATGCCCAAATGAATGGACCTCCGCCATGGATGAACGAGCTGCACAACTCTCACACCTGCGCTCCCTCCTCGACCGTCTCGCGCGTGTTGCCGCGGCGGAGGACTGGGCAGAGAATCTGAACCCGGCGCAAACCTCGGCACTTGGATACCTGGCGCGTGCCAACAAGTTCTCGCGATCTCCGTCCAATGTGGCCGAATACCTTGGCACAACCCGCGGAACCGTCTCGCAATCCCTCAAGTCGTTGCAGCAAAAAGGTCTGATCGAGGAACGCAGATCCGAGACAGATCGCCGGTCGATCACATATGACCTAACTGAAAAAGGGTGGGCGCTGATTTCTGTCGAGCGAACGGCTGACAAGGCAATTGAAAGCCTGAACGACATCGACAAGGTCGCCTTGGAGGCCACGTTGAACAAGGCGTTGATGGCGATCTTGAAACAGCGCGGGCAAAAAGAGTTTGGGCAGTGTAAACAATGCCGCTACCACGAGCCGGGCAATCCCAACGCGTTATGCAAGCTTCTCGACGTTGCGCTTTCGCCAATGGAAGCGGATCAGATTTGCCATGAATACACGCGCCAGAACTTGGAACCGTAATCGCAAAAAAAGACCCACACCCCATAAAGTGAATCGGAAAACTTCGGCAATCAGGTGCAATGGAGCTGAATATTGCCCGTTCGCAACGTCGCGCATGCGTTCGGCTACGCGGTACTATACTTCGAAAGCGAAACTAGTCCTTGCGGGCCACGACATAGTGGCTTTGTAGCAAACCGTTCTGATCGGCAGTTTCGACAATTGAAAACCCAGCCTCAACCAGTCTTCGTTCAAGTTCTGTTGGGGATATGAAATCCACGTAGGGGGCTTTTCCGAACCATTGCATGAGTGGAAGAACGATCCGGTTCAACAAAGCGAATTTGATCCCAGAACGCTCAGGTGCGCATACCGTTTTGGAGATAAACAACCCTTCTGGTTTGGTTAGTTTGCCGATATGCGCCAGAGTGGCGTCGAGCTCAGGCAGCAGATGAAGCAGGTTGTGCGCCAGAACAACGTCATAGGTCCCGTCTGCAGGTGAATGTCCGGCGACATCGGATACGTCAAAGACAACGTTCTCTGCACGCTCTTGTTGTTGTTTTTCTTTTGCGATTTCAATCATCCCGGGCGAAATGTCTGTAGCGGTGACATGAGCGACGTCTGGAGCGAGCAAAAGCGCCGTAGAGCCTGTCCCACATCCCATTTCAAGCAGCGTGTCAGTCGGTTTGAGGTAGGACTTGGTTCGATCCAGAGTTTTTAGGTAACCATCCATGTCTCGAATTGGGCTGGCAGCGTATTTGCGCGCAGTTCTGGTCCAAAACGCTGCGCTGTCGATCGATTTCGCCATTTTGAGCGCCTTTCTCTGCCTGAGCTCGGCTGACCAATGGTCTGGTTCACCGGACAGGTATTTTCAATCGGGCCGACGCGCACAGTTCATGATTTGACACAGCACTGAATATTTCCACTGGAACGCTGCGGCGACCCGACATTTTTCAGCCTGAGAATTCTTCGTAGTATCCGTAGCGGCCGACCTCGCCGAACCCGGTTTTAAAAGCGGTTGATCGAACACCATTTAAAAATCGGTCTTATTGATCTTCCGTCCACTTAGTGGACGCAAGCCACGTTTTGAAGGCACACACAGCACTACGGCACATGTATCAATTATTCCTGCAACTTCGCGTCGAGCGCTTCACCGGCAAACCAGGTTACAGTTCTTGAAGCCGGTTCCAGGCGGCCGTGAACCCGGCCAATGATAACGCAGCCTCAATTGTACGCCCATTTACCAGCGCGACCGACAACGCCGCGACATCTCCAACGCGCATGGCCGAAACGACACTTTCGTCCAAGTCTTCTTGGATGATGCAACCAAAGCGCCGACAGGTAAGGAAATTGGTCTCGATGCTTAGATCACCAACAGAGATGCCGACGGATTGCCTCAGATCAACACCCAATGGCGTGATCATAGTGATAACCCCAGCGCCATCATCAGATCTTGTGATGACCACGTTCATCAGGTTTCTGACCTGCCCTTGGGGCGTTTCTGCGACCAGTTCTTGTCGCATATTGCAGGCACGGGCACCGTTTTGGCCCTGCGTTTGGCAGCGAACGGTCCAGTTCGAATATGCCTCGACCAAAGCGTCAGGTTGTTCTGCTTGCGCGTGAGCGCTCGATCCGACCGCAGCACCCCCCATTGCCAAAGCAAAAATGAAAAAAGACCTCGCCCAAAACGTGACTTTCATTGTTCCCCCATAGTTCCGATTTTGGTTTTTGCCCGACTTGTTTTTTTTTGAAGTCTGTTTGCGCGTCACACAAAATCTCTTCTACGCATTCATACAGCGTTCCAACGTGTAAGTCGAAGTCTGTAAACCAGTTTATTTCGGGTTCCGACCTAAAAAAGAAGGGGCCGGAAGTTCCGGCCCCTCTGAATCTCTTTGCGGTTTTCCAGCGGTGTTCCGACTTAGAACTGCATGAACAGACCGGCGCGGATGCCTTCGCCTTCGAAGCCGTCGCCGCCAACGATTGCGTTGCCGCTGATCTCATAGCGCCATCCGCTAGACAACTCACCAGAGTAGCCCAAGCCCAGGGTGACGCCCGAGTAGTCGCTGTATTGCGCCGCAACTCCGTTTGTGTCGCCGATGATGGTAACCGGGATGGATGCGTCACCGCTGGTGTCGCGCCACAGATACCCGATGGAACCCAACACTTCGCCCATTCCGACCTCACGGCTGATGTCGAGGCTCAACTCAATGTCGGTTGTGTCGACATCGTACCCTGCGACTGTTGCAGCTGCCGCTGAGCCTGTCTCGGTGTAGGCGTCGAATGAAGCATCGGTGTAGTTCAGCGATGCGCCCGGCGTCAGAGTGAAGCCCTGCAGTTCAACATCGTAGGATGCACCGAAGGACAACGCGTACCAGTCGCCATCAGTATCGCCAACGGCAGCCCCGATGCCACCAATCGCGTTGTTGTCGTTGATGAAGCGTGTGGATGTTACGTCCATCGAACCGAAGCGAAGTCCACCGTGGAGCATGACACCACTTACGTTGGTAGCTGCGGCCAGGCCAAGGAACGCTCCGTCGGATTCGATGTCATAGCTCAGACCAGCAGCCCCGAAGGCCTGTGCGTCCGAGTCTGTGATGCCAAGCGTCGCACCGAACACGAAGCCGTTGTTGTTGGCAAAAGCAACACCGCCGACGAGGCCGGTTGTATCAACGTCCTGCCCCAGTAGCGTACCTTCTGGATCGAATTCGTAGGAATTACCTTCGACCGAAACCCAGCCAGACACGCGCCGCGACCCGGTGTGGCCATTTGCAACTTCGACGCCAGAGCCACCGAGCACCGCTTCCATGTGTGCCCGCTCTGAGCTGAGGCCAAGTGCACTGCTACCTGCAGCCATCTGTGCCTGTGTCGCGAAGTTGCTGGTCTCAAAGGTTGCGAACTCAACGGTGCCAGTTCCTTCGCCGCGGACGAAGACCGGTTGGCCACTCGTCCCGATGAAGGAGAACGTGCCCGAACCTGGCGAGCTGTCTTCGATCGTCCATAAGCTGGAGATCGGAGCCGAAGCACCGGTTGCAAGTACGACGTCATGGCCATCAACCAGGATCCGACCGGAAACGAAGCCCGGCGCCAAGAGTTCCAAGCGGCCGTTTCCACTACCCATGTCGATCGCAACAGATTGAGCTGCAGTCGGGCCCCGCGCAATAATCGTGCCGGTGTTGCGGACAACGCCGTTACCGGCACCGCGGAGATCGATACCATATGCCATCGCTTCTGGAGTCGGAATACCGGCCGCACCAGCTTCGGTCGAGCTGAGTGGCCCGGCACCGGCCGCGGCGACGATGATCTGACCGGAGTTGTCGATCAATCCGCCCGGATCCATGTCGTCGTAAACGATACCAGCAGCATACGCGTTACCCGCTGCGCTTGTTGCGGACACCATGATGTCACCGGAGTTTTCGGTCAGACCGGAAAGCGTGTCTCCCGAAATACCGGTGGCGACTGCCAGGTGACCAACTTCAGACGCGGTTGCCGAGGCGTTGATCGTGCCGGAGTTGCGGATGCTGTTTCCGCTGACATCGTTAGCGTCGATACCGGTGGCGAACGCGCCTGTAAGGCTTTGGTTACCGCCCAATCCAGCGAACGCTTGCACCCAAATCTGTCCTTCGTTGGTCAGATCGCCTTCGACGTTGCCGACGTGAATACCAGTGGCAGATGCATCGGAGTACGCATCGGTTGTTTCACC
>CAYODE010000039.1:7777-15520 GCA_964402685.1 uncultured Aestuariivita sp.
TGCCGACGTGAATACCAGTGGCAGATGCATCGGAGTACGCATCGGTTGTTTCACCAACAGCGGTGGCATTACCGGCGATCGCCAGCACCTGAACAATTCCGGTGTTCAGAACATAAGAACTAATTCCGATGTCGTCACCGTCACCCATACCTGTGGCTTCCGCAGACGCATAGGCTTCAGCCGAGCTGCCTGCACCTGATGTCATGGCCGACGCGTTGGACGCAACCGCCTCTGCGATGACTGTGCCAGAGTTCACCACGTAGCCCAGGTCGTAAACCTCACGGAACTGCATGCCGTAGGCGTATGCGGTGGCGTATGCAGTTGCCGAAGCACCTGTATCGCTTGCTGTGGCTGTTGCCGGGGCCGCCCACGCCCGGCCCGAAATGGTGCCGGAGTTCATGATGGATGCGCCGTCATAGACGTCACTGGCATCAAAGGCGGTGACATATGCCCAAGCTTCCGCATATGCAAAGCTGCCACCCAGCGCAGTCGCAGCACCAGCTGTGGCGTCTGCCATGATCGTGCCGCTGTTGATGACCATAGCGCCTTGGTAAATGCTGCTTGAGTCAAAGCCATAAGCGCTTGCATAAGCCGTTGCCGAAGCTGTTTTGCCAGCCGTGGACTGTGCAAAGGCCGTTCCTGCAGTGGCTGTCGCCATAATTGACCCGGAGTTTTCAAACATCGACCCACGGTAGATCGACGAGAAATCTGCCGCAGACGCTTGTGCGTATGCATCTGCATATGCCGACCCACCGAACGCCGTTGCATTGCCGCCCGTGGCTGTCGCGATCATCGAGCCCGAGTTCGTGAAGGTCGACCCATCGTATATTTCCGAGAAGGAGTTATACGCGCTGCCATATGCGCTTGCGTCCGCGCTGCCAGAGGCGCCCGCCAGGGCCCAAGCCGTGCCACCTGTCGCTTCGGCATGCAGCGTGCCGGAGTTCGTGAACGTCGAACCGTTGTAGATGCTTGAGAAGTCGTTCGTTGCTTCCGCATAGGCGTCCGCACTTGCATCCTCGCTGGGCCCTGCCTCTGCGCGGGCTGAACCGCCCATTGCGATGGCTTCCAGCAAGCCAGAGTTGCTGAATGTCGAGCCATTGTAGATGCTGCTGACATCGTTGTCGGCTTCAGCGTAGGCGCTGGCATCCGCGCTACTACCAGAAGGCGTTACCGCAGTTGCCGTTCCGCCGACCGCGTAAGCCAGAATTGTACCCGAGTTGTTGAAGCGCGAACCATCTTGAATGGAGCTTGCATCCAGCGCTGTTACCTCAGCATATGCTGACGCATCAGCGCGACCCGAACCTGTGACGGTCGCTGTTGCTGTGCCAGCCATCCCTTTCACTTCAATGGTTCCGGAATTATCAACCGAAGAGCCGTCTCCGATTGTGCTGGTGTAGAAGCCGGAATAGAGCGAGGCGTAGGCATCAGCCGAGGCGCTAGTTCCGCCAGTCGCCGTCGCGGTACCACCGATGGCCCACAAGCTGACAGTGCCGGAGTTCACAAAGCGCGAGCCTTCTTCAATACCGGAGCTGAAGTAGAGACCATATGCACTGGCGTACGCCTCGGCATCGGCGTCGTCGCCAGCCGTCGCAGTTGCTGTGCCGCCTTGATAGAGCGCGCTGAGCGTTCCCGAGTTATCAAAGATCGAGCCGAGCTCAAGATCGCTGGACACGTAGAACGGGCCCGACCCGTATGCGTAGGCGTCTGCATCAGCATCCCCACCGGAGGAATTCGCAGTCGCAGTACCACCGATCGCTTCAACCATGATTGTGCCGGTGTTGAATACGCGACCCGCATCGATGTCGCTTGAGACATAAACACCCATGACATCGTCCGCGTAAGCCGCAGCGGACGCGCCGGTTGCGCCAACAGCCCAAGCGTTGCCGCCCAGACCCCGTGAAATGATCGAGCCGGAGTTTGTGAAGGTCGAAGAACTGATGTCGCTGCTGATGTAAACACCGTACGCAGTGCCAACGTAGGCATCCACAGTTGCACTACCTGCCGCGCCGTCGGCGGTACCTGTTCCGCCCATGGCCAAGGCGTGAATTGTGCCGGAGTTTGTGAAAGACGATCCGTCTTCAAGGCTGCTGCTGATATAAACGCCGTATACCGAAGCGCTGACATTGGCGTCATTGCCCGATCCCGTTGCGGTAGCCGTGCCACCGTAGGCGAGTGCCGAAATCGTTCCAGAGTTGTCAATTGACGACCCTTCGGTCACCGAGCTGCCGATGTACAAGCCGGTCGCGTACGCGTAGGCATTCGCATTGCCTGCAGCATTTGTGACCGTGCCGCCGCGTGCTTCGGCAATGATCGTGCCGGTGTTCACGATGGACGACCGCCGCAGTTCGCTATCGATGTACAGCGCGTAAGCGGACCCGGAACCGCCGGTGCCGTCGCCACCCCATCCAAACGCGCCGATCGTACCCGTGTTTTGGATGATACCATCGTGCACACTGCCCTGCACCCAAAGCGCAGTTGCATCAGCATTACCAGTCGCCGGAGGGATAGACAGCGCTTCGATCGTACCGTCGTTGAAGATAGAACCGAACTCGATATCGCCATCGAACAAGAGTGCTCGCGCGTCAACGGATCCGTCAGAGACACCGCGGATGATATTGGCGTTCGATACGCGACCCGCATAATCCGTGTCCTGCACGTTAACTGCAGCAGGAAGGTTATTCAGAACGTCCACAATACCCGTGTCCGTGACCGTGAGGTCGGTATCATCTATGACAGAGACCGGCGTGGTCCGAAGTGACGAAATCGTCTCGGAAACGGCAGGTACCGACGAGAGAGCGAGAACCGACACGGTGCACAGCATCAAGCCCGGAGCGATACTGGCAGCACGACCTTTGAACTTGGTCATACGCCCACCCTGCGAACCAACAACAGCTAGCTTCTTAAGCATCCCTAAAACCCTTCTTTTTATTTTGCCCGACGAGGCCGGCCCCCGAAATTTGAGGCCGCTATTTGTCATCGCTAGCTGCAATATCTAGCGAATTTCACTATTCCGTGAGCGATGCGTAGCACAGGCTTTGCAAGAAAACCAAGCCTCAAAAGTGTCTGCTGGATGCCCTCAAGAAACCGTTGCAAACCTACCACGATGGGGTTCCAGCGCTTGCATCAAGCGCGAGCGAGAGGAAAAAGCAGACATCCCTAGGCCGGGAAAATCCGTCACGTCACACGCTTGCAGACAGCTAAAGCGCGTCAGTGTCTAGGTAGCCAGCTTCGCCGATTACGTCGATCAACGGTTGCAATTGACGCTCGTAATTGCGCCACTTTGCCTTTGAACTCTTGTAGATAGGTTGCCTCACCTGGGTGACGCTGGCTGTTCGAACACGGCGCTTTTCTTCATGGAAGTTCATGATGTTGTCGTGCCAGTCGAGGCTGCAAAACTCGATGAGTTTCCGCGCCCCACTCTCTGGGCTGTCGACGAGGTCTTCGTAGACCAAATCATAAAACGCGCCTTCAGGTAAAAGATCACGCCAATGATCCATCAGTTTTCGATACCCAACGTAGAACTCACCGAGCTCTACAAGATCATAGGACTGAAACTGGCTCCGATCGAAGAGGCGCGTATAACACGACAGGCAGGTATCAAGCGGGTTTCGGATTGTGTGTACAATCTTGGCGTTCGGCATCACTGCATGGACAAGCCCAATGAAAGAGAAGTTGGCGGGCATTTTGTCGGTCACCCGCTTCGCGCCCTTGGATAGTCGCTCCAATACATCCAGGTAAGCCTGCATGCGTTGCTGTAGATCTTGCGGTGACACCCCTGCCAACTGGTTGGGGTAAGCCGCTTCCCGCTGCTCGCTGGACCCGGCAAAGAGTTGGTGCATCGCCGGCAATTCCCCTCCGCCGAAGACATCTGGATGACTTGCGATGATCGACTCCGCGAGGGTCGTCCCGGATCGAGGCATACCCACGATCAAAATCGGAGTGTCGGTATCCATCTCTGCAGCTTTGAGACGATCGAGTTGCTCGTTTGTAAAGAAGTTTATGGTGTCTTCGACCTTGTTGCGTTGAGAGGTCTTGTCATATGTCACCACCGCTCTTTTGAGTTTGCATCCGGCGTCGTAACGCTCAAAGGCCTCTTCGTGCCTCTTCAGATCCTCGTAGCATTTTCCAAGGGAGAAATTCACCGTGATCGCCTTGGCTGACGACAGCTTCTCTTCGGCAGCCTGCCTTTCCAGAAACTGAAAACTCGGGTGATCAGGCGTTACTTTATCAATACGCGTCAAAGCAGCATGTGCACCGGCGCTATCGGGGTCGACCTCAAGTGCACGCACAATATCGGCCCGCCCCTCTTCCATTCTTCCCATCTCGATCCGCAGATGCCCGCGCGCAATCAGTGCTGGTTGATACTCGGGGTCAATTTCCAATGCGTCATCATATGATGTGAAAGCCCGTTCGACTTCGCCAAGGTCTGACAAGCAAAGACCAATTTGATGATGTACGCCCGGTACGCTGGGGTCCAGATCCATCCCTATTTCGGCTTCACGAAACGCCTTTAGGGATTCATTACGTTCTCGGAGCAATCGTGACAGCCCCAGATGGCCCTCAGCGGATTTCGGGTCGACGCCCAGCGCTTTACGATATGCAAACTCCGCCTTTTCCAAATCATCTTTTGCAACAAAAGCGCGACCTATGTTGAGATGCGCTTCTACGTAGCGCGGCACGTTTTTCACAATCGGCATCAATACCTGCAGAGCTTCGTCCGGTTCGTCCAACTCAACAAGGATCGCCCCCAGATTGTTGCGGCACTCCAGGTACCTGGGGTCGGCTTTACACGCCGCGACGTACATCTCCTTGGCCCCCTCCAGGTCTTTTCTCTCGCGCAAAATGCTACCTAGGTTGTTCAGAGCTTGCGGCTGTTGATTGTTTAACGACAAGGCTCTTCTTTGGCATTTTTCAGCTTGTTCCAGATCCTTTTTGTCAAAGTAACAAAGTCCCAAATTGCAATGTGCGTTAGCCAGCTCCGGTTCCGCACGGATCGCCATACGCCCGATCTTGATCGCTTCATCAAGCTTTCCGTCCGCGCGCAAAATCTCGGTAAAGTTCGATAAGAACTGTCCGTTTCGTGGGTCCACCTCAACAGCACGGCGGACAAGGGCAATCGCGGCTTCGCTACGCCCTGCACCGTGCTGAAGCAACCCCATCAGATGCAGCGAAGGCGCATGATTTGCATCTTTGCCAAGTGCCTCTTGCAGAAGCTGCGCCGCCTCCCCGTTTTTTCCGCTTGAGTGGAGTTCAAAAGCGCGCATGCAAAGCTGATCAACGGTAGGGGCAGACGACGTGGTGCTCACAATCAGGTACCTAACTTGTTACAAAGGTCACCAGCAGGCGTAATTAAAGCTGTTTGGTGAGGCAAGGCTTTGATGAAACCTTTTCAACCTTGAACTTGCGCCATTGCACATGATGCGCGGTTTATGCTGAAGGTCATTTCTGGCTCACTGCGCCATGTCCAAACTTCGAAATGTATACGGCTCGGTGGCGTTCAAACTTTGCCTGACAGCAGCTCGGCAACGGGACACCGTTTTCGACAGAAACCGCTAGACGTCTGTATTACCCGCTTTAGGGAAGTTACGGAACGCGGCCTTGATCAAATGGCGCATATGCACGCGCGCGACATCGGGTTGGACCATAACAATGTTTGGACGACTTGCCAGCGAAGCTAGGCCATGCACGGACGCCCAGAGTAACAGAAAAAACTGCCGATGTGCTTCGACCGACGGGTCGCCGCCACCTGCGCTGATCAACATGTTCAATAGCGAGGTCTGCAGTTCAGACGTTTGCGGATCGAGCTCCAGATCGCTTTGTCGGTCAAAAAGCATGTACCAGCGACGCGGCTCTTTTTGAGCGAAGTCGAAATAGGCCTCGCCCAGCGCGATGACTCGCGCGCGTGGGGCCGACGGCGCGTGATCCAGCGCATCACGAAGCGCGTCTGACAAACGTTTGGCACATCGCGCGTTGACCGCCCGGATCACTCCGTCAAGATCACCAAATGCGTTGTAAAGGGAGCCCACGGATATCCCGAGGCTATGAGCCAGACCCCGCGCTGACAGCGCATCGCCGCCATGCTCAAGAACAATTCGCTCGGCCAATTCGACGGCGCGAGCACGAATGTCGGCAAGGTTGCGTTCGCGGCGGGACAGTGTGGACGGGGCGCTCATGCCTCGCAGGTTGTGAGAGAGCGCCCCGAAATTGTCAAACGCCAAATGGAGCGGCACCTGAACGCGTGAATCGATAGATATGATCTGAAAGGTCATGCGTCGCCATAAACCGCGCGATCGACCCAAATGTGGCTGTTTCGATTTTCGATCCGTGATCCGACGTCGTCAACGCCGCAGACGCAGCCGGTGCGAACAGACGTTTCAACCCACCGATCCGAACCTCTTGCGGGTCAAAATGCGCTGAAATGTTTGCTTTGATCTGCGCTGCGTCACGTGTGCCGTAAAGACTTGCCATCAGCACGTCGAGCGTGTGTTCAGTGCAGTTTTGGAAGTCCTGGGTGCGGGGGTTGGAGAGCACGGAATACCGCGCGTTGTGCAAGGAGGTGTAGGTTGGACTGGTGATGACCTTCAGCAATTTGCGCTGCAATCGCGCGTCCGGAATGATGATCCCAGCGTCAAGTGCGTGAACTGCGGCAAAGAAATCCACCGGGTTGTCTTGGACCAGTCGGCTCCTCGTCGGGTCGTCCGCCGTTTGGTAAAGGTTGTATGCTCGGTAGCCGTGGTAAGATGAACCATCTGCGCGATCGATTTTTGAGTAGACCCAAAACGCGACATGGGTGAAGTCAATGCCAGACGGCAGATCTGCGCGATCTCGACCAACGCGTGCCACGATGGCAATGTTCGCACCGCGCGCGGCAAGGTCACGTTGAAGGCCGTCGGTGAAAGCCGCCACTTCTTTTGGTGAAAATACAGGCTTGCCCGCTTCGGCGCTCCCTGCACCCGCCAAAGACGGGAACATTAAGCTGAGCACCAAAGCAACTACTGAAAGTACACGTATCATATCAGAGCTCCCTTTTGCTGCGTCAGTCCAAGGTTGGCGCTGGATTGGGCTGCACCGTGATATTGATGACCTGTTGAGGGCGTCCGACCTGGCTGAGGTCTGATCCAGTGTGGATTGCGCTATCGCCCAATTCTTCGAGAGCGGAACCCGTCACAGCCAGCGCCGATCCGACGGCGATCACGGGAACAGCCGCGACTGTGGCCGCACCTGAAACGACCGCGCCACTGGCATGCGCACTGGCTTCGCCGGAATGGTAGGACGCCTGTCCTGAGTGTTCGGCCGAGGGGCCCGCAACGGCGGAAGTAGCTCCTGCTGCAAGGATCAGTGCAGTAAGCGTCGAGCGAATGAACATAATAGATCTCCCATTTGTGAACATTGTTCACGAAACATATGAACACCTGAAAGTCTTTCAAGAGAAAAAATGAACAACGTTCACAAAAGCAGGGAAAACAGCTTATGTGCCACTTCACGCACCATGCGGTTGATACTTGAAAATCTCTGAGAGCATCGCGGTTTCAGAACCGCGAGTTTTGCCTGGGCAGCAAGACTCAAACGATCAGGCAACGCTGGCCCATTAACTGTTTTTGATCGTTTTCAAAGAACAGCGTGATGATACCGCGCTCTACCGAAATCACATTTCGCAATAGCGCATCTCAACCAACGTCTTGCAGCTGCCCTCGCAACAACGCATCGAGATCACGGATAGCGGTTTCCGGCCACACCTGCAGG
>CAYODE010000039.1:15620-23080 GCA_964402685.1 uncultured Aestuariivita sp.
CCCTCGCAACAACGCATCGAGATCACGGATAGCGGTTTCCGGCCACACCTGCAGGCCTACATTTTGTAGTGCGGCGGCGGTCACGCCTAAACCAGGTTTTCGGCTCCCGGAAAAATTGCCGTCAAAAATAAACGTCGCTCCGCAGGATGGTGATCCGTCGGTCAGAACAGCGTGCCGACACCCATTACGCAACGCAACATCGACTGCGTCTTGGGCGGCTCGCACGTATAATTCAGTCACATCTCTACCAAGATATTCGACCACACGTGCACGCCATTCCAGAACATCCCCACCATCCACACCACCCCGCATCAGATTGCGCGGATCTTTGATTTCGGCTGGAGGTCTTGGCGTCGGAAAACCTACCGCCACCTCTGGACAATGCGCTACCAGTCGTCCTTCGGACGCCCACCGTTTGATGACATCTTTCGCCGCGCACATCCGGTCATCGCCAGAGTATCGTACCCGACGTCCAACGAGGCATGATGAGATAAAAATGCGCTCCATGGCGTCATTAGTACGTGTGCCCCAACAAAATCGAACCCGGCGACCACCAAAACGGATCGTAAAGCGTCAAAAATGCATTTGATGGTTATCTTTTGTGCAAACGCGATCATGATCCAGACGGATGACCGCGCGGAAGTCAGTCTAACTTGGGTGAGGGGGCACCGAGTTTGGTGAGGAGCACTTACCAACAACCAAGACGTTCGCGTGCGCTAAGGCCCAGCATTTGCAACAATCAAACAAATTATGAAATGGCAGCGACGAATGCACCCTCGCTAATCCAAAAGACTGTCGCGCGCGAGGTCCTCCGCTTGGAAAAGCAGTTCGTCCAAAGCATCGCTACTAAGATGTCTGGCGATATCCAGTACTGACCCTATGCGCGGGTCCGAGTAGAACGCGATCAGCGAGTGTATCTGGTCAGAATCATCGGCTAGGGCTGCGAACACAATGAGTCGGGCAATCGCCTTGACTTGGTCTTCGGGCAAGTTTCTCAGAACAGCGACGATTTCGGTCTCTGCGAACGCCTCGTGACCGCTGCTAGAAACATTGTCGGCTGCCATGAGCTAGACCTCATTCCGTTTGCGGAAGGACGGATTTCACCCGCCGACGCCAAACAGGCAGAACCGCGATGAGGGCGAGAAATGCCGGGTATAGGAGACCGTCCGCGCCGCGTAGAACGACGAGTACAGCAACGATGAATACACAAACTGCCGCCAGCGATCTGTCCCATAATCCGTATCCCAACAAGATCAATGCGCCTGCCACTATGGCGTAGATCATAAGGAAGTTCTGACCGGCCATGGCGAGCATCTCGGATAGGTCGACTACGCCGAAGGCCGAGAGAATTACGACGAACACCAGAGTTGCCACAGTCGCAAAAACTGCGTGAAAGGGGGTGCCGTTCTCGCCGACGGATGCCAGCGGGGTTGGGAGAAGCCCTTCTGTCGCGGCGGACCAGACCATCCGTGACACCGCCCATACCGCTGCCGACAGGTTGGCGGAAATGAGGGTCACGGCCACCAGTGCAATCACGACGCCACCGGTACGACCGAAATGTTGGTCGAACAAAGCAACAAACGGTGCTTCGGCATTATTGGCGAGATCAAGGGACCCGGCCACCAAAGCGAGAGCAAGATACAGAACAACAGCAATGAGAAAGGACAAGCCCATGGCGATCGGAAAATCCCGGCTTGGCTTATGAAACTCAGCACTGAGGTTGGCGGCGACCTCCCAGCCGGTGAACGCGAAAAACACCATCATAAAAGTTAGGCCAAAGGCCTCAGGGGATAAGGTCGGCGGCATGGGGGGCACCACTGCCGGCCAATTCGGAGCGGTCAGGATCATGCCGATAATCGCTGTCGCTAAGAGGGCCAAAACCACCAGGCCAGCAATGGCCGTGTTGATACGGCTTGTCCATTCGACCGATACCAGGTTGACGGCGACTGCAAACAGAATGAACCCTAGTGCAAACACATGCGCGGATCCTCCAAATGCGACGGCCGCATAGTACCCTCCTGTAAGCGCGATTGATGGCAAGCCAAAGAGCACGGCGCCAAGGAACAAGAGCGTTGTTACTGCGTAGCCAAAGGAACCAAACGCAATATGCGCCACACGGGCCAGTCCTCCGGCATTTGGGTAACGCCGCCCGATGAGTGCAAGCGCCGCGAGCAAAGGGATGGAGGTTACCACGCACGCAAGCCAGACGGTCAAGGCGTTTTCGCCAGCCTCCCAAACCGCCAAACCGGGGAGCGTTAGGAGCCCCGCTCCAAGCACGATGTTGAGCATCACAGCCGTCCCCTTAATGGCTGTGAGAGACGTTCTCAGATCATTCATCGTGGTGAGACAAATTCACTTGATGAAATGCGATCAGATAGGTGGCACCACCTTCCAAGGCGACGGACCCATGCGACATACCAGCGGGCAACGAAATTACCGTTCCGGGACCACCAATTTTTTCGCCGGCATCCCAATAGAAACGTAGGTACCCCTCAAGAACGACCAACGTTTCGTCCACGTCATGTGTGTGCCAAAGGTGTTCTTTCCCTTCGACATCACGCTGAACTTCGATACAGCCCTGATCCGGTAACAGCTTTTGTATCAAAGGGCGCAGATCGGACGTATCGATCTGGGTCGAATAAATGCGAAAATCGCGATCAGCGGCGTCAGGGCGAAGTTGAACAATCATGCAGCGTCTCCTTCGGGGTTTTGGTTTGGGCGTGCCAGCCTTGAAAACGGGCAAGCAGGCGCGTCGTTCGTGTCATCGATGAAGTATTGGCTGTATTCGCGGTTCTCACGCTCACCGTAGCGGCCGAGATACGGAAAGTTTGGAATGGCGTCGAAAGCTTGCAAACGCTCTCGCACTTTCTGCAGCGACCGCAAAACAGCGGGGTCATCGCTATCGGTAATCCCGTCGAATACCCATCGCGGTTGAAACGTGATCATAAAGGATGTCGAACGCCGACTTTGGCGCAGGACATGAGCAGGTGTGTTGCAAACCACAAAGATCGGCTCGCCGGCGAAACAAAACTCCCATCCCGGTGAATCCAACTGTGTCGGAATCGTCTGCGGTCGGGGAGAGATGTCGAGGCTTTCCAGAGAATCCAGCAATGACCAGAAGCGATTGCGGTAACTCTCCATCTCCTGAACGGGCCCTGGTCGTCCAAAGATTATTAGCGACGTCAGTCTTCCGTAACTACGCGCGTTCAGCAGATAGTGTCGCAAGATCGGGGCCAGTGTCTCTGCGTCGAGCGGGTCGGGAAAGGCGACGCGAACATGATCCTTTTTCAAGCCGTTGACACCAAAAATGCACGGGAAGGGTCGCGACGCGCTTAGCAGGGTGGCTTCGAACTCATCAAACAATACCCGCTGCCAACTCGACGGCGCGAATGATGTGAGGGTGTCAGCTCTGGAATAGTGAGGGATCATGAAATCTTTCTCCTATGCCAAAACACTAGAACCCGGAACTTCACCGTAGAAAAACTAGTGAAATGTCAGATTTCACTTTCATATCGCTAAAAAATATCCCAGCGTGAATACACAACTTAAACGAGATCTTTTGGGAGGCTTGAAATGCAGGAGGATCCCTCTGCAAAAGGGCTTTGCGCGACCAGCCAACTGGTTCTGGAACTCCTCAGGCAAAACAGCCGTTCAACCGTTACGGAAATTGCCGCAACTGTTGGCGTGAGCAAAACAACGGTCTCCTATCACATCGACCAGCTCTTGGCGCGCGGCTACATTCGACGGTTTACCGTGGATATTGATCCCAAGCTTAATCTGCGGCCAACAGGTGTCCGCGCAATGTTCGACGTTCGTTTGCGACGCAATGTCTGTGGGATCATCTTTGCCTTTGTTTCAGACTGGAAAGAGGTGGTCGCCGCTTGGTCGACGTCGGGTTCTGTCGATATGCGCGTTCTCATCGAAGCTGTCGATCAAACGCTTATCGAGGAACTGCGTGATCGTTTGGCCCGCCATCCAGAGGTTGCCTCGTTAACAACAACACTGGTGCTCAAGACGTGGTGCGAACGCACATCTAGGATTCACGAAACCGCGCCGGAGGAATATGTTATCACCCGACGGGATAAGGCCATCGCATGATGACCGATCAGACAGCTGCATGTACGGATAGGCTTATAGGGGAATTGCTTCGGGACGCACGTCGTGTCGCAGGCTTCACACAAAAGCAGTTGTCCCAGAAAGCAGGTGTTTCTTATCAGCAGATCCAGAAATATGAGACCGGCGCCAACCGGGTATCAGTCAGCCGACTCTTTGACCTGTGTCGCGTCCTAAACGTGCCTGTCGTTGAATTGATCACAAAGCTCGACACCTTAATAATGTGCATTGAAACACGAGTAGCACCTTCCCAAAAACCACTAAGACTCCTTAAGACACGAACCGGTTACCGTTTGATTTCAAGACTTTCCGAGATCGACGACCCCGACTTGCTGGAAGCGGTCACGACACTGGTAGATGCAATTGAGTGCAAGAAATCGAACGGTCATCGTTGACCGGGTCCGTCGCGTTGTTTCATCAAATTGACCAATTCCTCGCTGTCGCCTTGGAGGTCGGTTATGACCCTTCAGCCCTCCAATCCGTCTTTGAAAATCCGCTGCCCATCTAAAGCGTCGAGGGATCCTTCACCTGGGTGTCGATACACCCCCGACCCGGGAGTGCATCGACAATATCGAAGCCAGGCTCAAAGAGTTAGGCCGGTACAGCTTCAGCCACCGTTTCGGCCTCTGCCTCGAAGAACTCAGGACTTTCGGCCCGCAGGAGCAGATTGAGCAACACTCCTGCAACGAGCGTGCCGCCCACGTTATGGAGCAGGAAGCTGTTTTGTTCTGCTTCCGCCAGGGCATAGAACCACAGAGGCGTTTTTCCCTGCAATTTGAGATCCACGATGTCTTCGTGCGGATCGATCACATCAAATCCCATGCGCCGTGCAACGTCCTCTCCTGATGGAAGCTCAAACGTGTGTTGACCCCGCAGCATATTGCGGAAGGCCAGGTTCCGTTCATTTACACCTTGATCTGCGACTACGCTGGGGGGCAGTTGAATGAGTGCATTGGGAATTTTCGTATCGATGCGACCGGCTCTTTGCGCGGAGTTCCCAAAGAACAATCCCATTTGAAGGTTGTTCTCAGTATCGACCGGGTCAAACCCTCTCAGATCAATGGCATCCTTGTCATTTGGATTGGCGAATATGGCCACCTTTTCGCGGCCCGGATTGTAGTTCAGCTGATAGAACTGACGAATCCACGTGTGCCCAAAGCGAAAGACGGCACCAGAAAACTCCACGGGCATGTCCGGCGCGCGGCTCCAGTCGATGTTTGCGCAGTCCGACAGATGAGGTTGGCCCCTGACGCCCGCCTCCCTGGCGTTTTCCAACAGTGGCTCCAGAACGTCCGGGTGAACGACCTGGGGCAGGAATTCTCTCACAATCCGATGGTGGTATTCTGCAATGAGTGTCTCACGCGCCCGCTCGAACCGTTCTTCATTGGGGCCTTCGGTTTCCGCAACAATCTGATTGTGACGGGCGACAAACTGGCGGCCATGCACCTGGCTCAGAAACAGATTCTCGTCGTTGCGCGGATCCCCAATAAGAGCTGTGCCAACACGGTTGCGCGCCAGATCTAGAGAATTGGTTTCCGCATTGCCTTCTCCGCGTTCGCGACCAAACAACAACCTTGGCCCGTCATAAAGCCAGGGAGACACTTCGGGTCCGCCGCCATAGACGCAATCCAGGTCAAGCCTTGGGGTGCGGAAGTTGGTGATTTCGTCTACATTTCTCGATGGTTTGCCCAATGTGGTCGTGGCATCCAACGTCAAATCATGATCGACGAACTGGCCAAAGAACGCCTGGCCAGCCTCACCCGTACCCTCTGTGATGGTTTTGGATCCTTCATCCATCCGTGCGGCAAGCGTGGCGATATCTGCTTCGCTGGCTTGTTCACCGATGGGCGTCTTTTTGAACAGCCGCCCGAATGTGTGCATGGCGGTACCGGGAGCAAGGTCCGCCCCGTCACACGTCCCGTCGGACATATGTTTGCAGACCTCTTTGATAATGTCGGAGACTCGTGTGCTTGCGTGAACTGTCTGAAGCTGTCGTGCCATTAAATCTACTCCAATATGGATTGCCCGTGCGAAATGCGAATGGGCTCAAAAAAAGATGTGAATTGCAGGTCAACAAAACGGTTGACGTCCGGCAGCGTGCCCGAGGGTCCATCAAAGGTAATTAGACGATTGAGATATCGATATCTGAGAGAGCGCCAGCGCGATCGCAGGGATTGAGACCTCGCCAAGCAAGTTTCCGCGGGTATCGGACCGCGGGTTTATCTTACGCGCTTTGCCTAAGCCATTCCTCCGAAACGGGCGAAAAAGCCCGGCCGAGGCGGCTTGCAAGATGGGATAGGTGAAGAAGAGCACGTTGTGGCGACCGCTGCGCTTGGAACCAACCTGCCGGTTTGGGGTGTTCGCTATTGGAACGGCGCCCTTCGTTATGCCACACTCTGGAAATGACCAATGGTATTGGGAAGCTGTCTAACCGCTATGATGCTGCTGCACCTAAGTGGGGCGATAAGATGCGTACGCTTGGCTACTATGACGGCTATCTCGGGTTCTTATCTTCTCGTGACCGAAACTCAACCAGCGGTTCCCGTGTCATCGATGTCGGAGCCGGTACAGCAGCGTTTTCCGAAGCATGGGTTGCACTCCACGGCGCGCCCAGGGAACTGACGCTGTTGGAGCCAAGCCGCGCGATGCTCGATCGAGGATGTGCAGCCTTGCAGCGGCGTGGGGTGACCCCGACGGCCGTGTTGGCAACGCTCGCCGATGCAGATGTTTCAAATTATGACGTGGCGTTGGCCGCGCATGTCATAGAACATTGCCCAAGCCCACTCCACGCGCTCCAACACATTCGCGATATGCTGTCTTCTGGTGGACGACTGCATCTAGTGGTGTCCAAGCCGCATTGGTGCAGTGCCATCATTTGGCTGCAGTGGCGGCATCGAACCTTTCAGGAAGATGAAATTCTAGCACTCTTGGAAAACGCCGGCTTTGATACGGAGTTCATTTACGCGTTTCCCTCCGGCCCGCCATCGCGAACAAGCCGCGGCATCGTCGCTGTTCGAAAGTAGGAATTCTAGTACGACCCGAAAGCAACGTGCCCGGAACAGATGCCACTTTTTCAATTTCCGTGGCGGCTGTGTCCGCCGAGCAGTCACACGCTGAGTTCTAACACAGATTTACTTGGGGCGCTGTTGACCGGTCTTACTCTATGCACGAATTCCCGCGCCCACTTCGGAATCTTCACTAGAGAATATCTAAATCCGTGGTCCAGACAAAGACGGCAAGACAGTTCTGTACGCCCTTGGCGGGCACCAAACGAAACAGAACACAACTGGTAAGGTGGCGGAGACGAAGGGATTCGAACCCTCGAGACGGTTTCCCGCCTACTCCCT
>CAYODE010000040.1:0-22947 GCA_964402685.1 uncultured Aestuariivita sp.
GCGCGACATTCGTCTGCCCAGTCATCTTCACCACCTTTTCTCACCCAGTGCGGTTCTAACGCACCAGGTGTAAAGGCGGGCTTAACGACCTCTGCTTTGATGAAGGATCTACTCTGCCGCGTGGCGGATTTGAGTAAGTACCAGAGGCGCGTTCGCATCTTGTGTGTCTTCAGATGCTGTGGCTTTGGGCTTGGTTTTTCGCGCGATCAACGCAAACACTGGTGGTGTGAAATAGAAAGACACGATCGCCGATAACAACACACCTCCGGCGATGGCCACTGCAAATGGGGGCCAAAATCCCCCCCCGCCCAGGATCAAGGGCAGGAAGCCACCAAATGTTGTGATTGTTGTCGACGTGATGTGCCTGCTCGAATTCGTGACGACCCGTGCCATCGCTGCCCGATCGCCGCTCGCTGCGTCCGGATCGGCTTGCAGACCGGTCAAGATAATGATCGCCGCATTGATCGAAACGCCAATCGACCCGATCACGCCAATGATCGCGTTGATCCCAAACGGATACTGCATGACCGCCAGGGACAGCATCGACAAACCAGCGGACAGGCCGCAGACAATCAACGCAACGGCCGTCAATCGGAATGAATTGAACGTCAGCGCAATGGTCGCGATGGTCAACGTCACGATAATCCCGATCGAAGCCAAGAGGTTACCGACGGTATTGGATCGCGCGTCAGAATCTCCGCCCAGTTCGATCCGATATCCTTGCGGTAACACAAATCCGCGCTCGTCCAGACCGGCCAAAACCATTTGCAGAGCTTCTTCAGGCAGGACGTCGGCAACGATGAAACCTTGAACGGTATTCATCCGCTCGCCATTGCGTCGCGTGATCACGCTTTCTGCAGGTTCAATTTCGGGATCTGCGAGCTCGGACAAAGGTACGGCAGGAAAGATTCCCTGCGCGGCCAAAGCCGGCCCGTTGGGCAGCACGATCGGCAGGTCCGAGATCGTGGCCAGATCTCCACGAACATTGTCGGTTAACCGGACACGGACGGGAAGCTGCTCTGTCCCTTCGACGAGGGAACCGCCCGTGACACCAACTAGTCCTGCCTGCAGTTGCGCGGCAATATCGGTGACGTCAAACCCCAGAATACGCGCCTGATCCTCATCGATCTGATAGCGCACTTGCGGGGCGCCACCGGACACCCCAGCCCGCGCCTGCGTAACCAGATCCAGATCGGCCATGATCGCGCGGGCCTCATCGCCCAGCTGGCGCAATTCTGCCAGGTCTTGTCCGACGATGCGGATTTCAACAGGTGCGTCTACTGGCGGGCCTTGCACAAGGCCTCGCACAATAATCCGCGCTTCGGGGAAGTCACGATCAAGCTGTGCCTGAAGCTCCGGTACCAGTCGTGCAGACGCTTCGGGGGAGGCTGAGTTAATGAAGGCCTGCGCATAGCCCGGCTCACGCGAGCGGCCTCCGGTGATATTGTAATAGAACGCAGGTCCGGACTGCCCGATCGACCAATACACCGATCGGATGTCGTCGTTTTCGCCCAAAAGCGTATCTATTTCCCGCGCGACGCCAGCGGTTTCAGTGATCGACGTGCCCGGAGCCATTTCAACCTCAAGGTAGAATTGGTCACGCTCCACACCTGGGAAAAACTGTGCCGTGAGTGTTGGGAAAGCGGCAAAGCCGAGTGCAGGCAGGATCAGCGAAAGGGCAATGGCACGCAGCGGATTTTCAACTGCCAGGCGCACCGAGCGCTCAAACAATCGTCCCATCCATGGGATACTGATACCGCGGCTGAGGAATGTGCCGCGATCGCCTTGTGGCAGGAACCGACCAGCCAGAGCTGGTGTCACGGTCAAAGCCACAAAGAGCGACCAGAACAGCATCAGAACCACGGCGATCGCAATTGACCCCACGAAATCTCCTGCTGGTCCAGGCAACAGAATCATTGGGGTGAAGGACAACGCGGTGGTCACAGTCGACGCCAGCAAAGGTGCCGCTAGGCGTTTGACCGCATCGCCAACTGCTTGCACGCGTTCCATCCCGCGCACAAGCCTTTGCCGGATTTCATCCGACATCACGATGGCCGCATCGACCAACAGACCCAGCGCCACGATCAGGCCTGTGACCGACATCTGATGGATCGGCAGACCGATGAAATTCATCGTGGCCAACGTGGCCAGTGACACGACTGGCAGAACCAGCGCAACGATGGCGGCGGCCCGAACGCCAAGCGTAATGAACAAGACCGCAACAACCAGCGAAACGCCGATCGCCATGTTGGTCCCGACTTCGGCCAACCGGTCCGCCGTGTAGGTGCTTTGATCGAACATCAAAGTTTCGGTCAGTCCCACAGGTACAGCATCTGAACCGGTCGCGAGTTCCTCACGGACAAACCCCATCCATCTGTCGATCTGCACACCGTCCTGCGCGAGGACACCGACCAGAATAGCCGGTCGCCCATTGGCCATGGCAAATTCTTCGCCCGGCGCGCGGGGCCCGCGTGTGATGGTGGCAATGTCACCCAATCGAAGTGATGCACCCTGATTGGTTTCACGCAGAACCACTTGCTGCAGCCGATCCAGTGCTTCGATTTCGCCAGATATGTTGATGGTCAGATCGTTGTCACTGCCTTGAAGACGACCTGCCTGTACTTTGCCGTCCGCATCGCGAATGCGTGTGGCAATTTCACCTGCAGTCAAACCCAAGGCCGCCGCTTCCGCCGGATCGACGGTCACCAGAACCTCTTCCTCGGGTGTTCCGAACAAATCAACGGCGCGCGTTGACGGGATCGACCGCAGCCGTTCCGCTAAAGCTTCAGCATGTCGCGCGGCAAGTGTCAGAGGGACCGCATCATAATCTACCGTGACCGCGATAACGGCAGAATAGGCCGAAATACCTTCAGCATCGAACTCAGGCGCTTGCACGCCCGCCGGAAAACGCGACCGCGCATCTTCAACCGCGTCACGCGCCTCCGACCAGACCTGTTCGATCGTGGCTTCGTCCAATGTTTCAAGCAGTTCGACTGACACCACAGATACGCCAGAGCGTGAGACCGATGTAATGACATCGACCTCGGCAATCTCGCGCAGTTCTTCTTCGATTTCCGTAGTAACCAGGGCTTCGACCCGTGCGGGATCCGCGCCGGGAAAACTGGTTGTGATTGTTGCAAACAAGTTTGTGATAGTCGGATCTTCCTGCCGACCGAGCGACAGGAAAGATGACATACCCGCTGACACCAGAACCAACAGGATCAGCGCAACCAGCCGTGGTTGCCGGAAAGTGAGCGTTTCCATATCAGCCTCCGGTCATGACGCGAACAGTTTGGCCCGGCGTCACGCGTTGGGGACCTGTTTCAATCAACTGAGCGTCAGCGTCGAAGGAGCCCCTTACGAACAACTGATCTGTCTCTGCGTGCAGGATCTCAACCGCGGCGTTTCGTACTGTGTCTTGATCATCAACAACCAGTACCGTCCAGACACTACCGCGCCCTTCTTTGACCGCGTCCATGGGGACCCATGCGCCATTGGCTTCAATCTGGTCTTTCAGAATGACAGTTGCCGTCCGACCCAAACCCATGCCGGTGACATTTTCGACGGTCAGAATCGCTGTCCGTGTGCGCGTCACAGGATCAATATCTGGCCGAATGCTGTCGAGGGTCGCTGCAAAGCGCTGGGTGCCGATCAAAACTTCCGCTTCATTCAATTGATCAAGATCGGTGTCGAGCGGAACGCCGACACGCACCTTTGTTGCACTTGCATCCACCAACCGCAAAACCTGCTGGCCGGGTGCCAAAGTTTCGCCACCATCCACTACACGCTCTGCAACATGGCCCGCGAAGGGTGCGCGGAGCCGCGACTTGCGAACGCGGATTTCGACCGTTGTCAGCGCTGCGTCGGTTTCAGCTATTCGGGCCTGAAGCTCATCCCGATTGGCGATGGCCTGGTCCAGCCGTTGCGTGCTGGCAAATCCAGTCTCTTTCAGCTTTTCATTCCGCTCTACCTGGCTTTCGGCAAAGACCAGTTGTGCCGACAACGCTTTCCGGCTTGCGAGCAGGCGATTTCGATCAGCCAGAAGCAAATCAGTGTCTAACTGAGCAATTTCTTGGCCTTCTTCGACTGCGTCGCCTTCATCGACCAAGATCGTCATCAGTTTGCCGGTAAGCTCGAACGACAAAACTGCTTCTTGGCGGGACTCGATCTGCCCGACAAAACGACGTTCAACCTCGTATCCGTCCTGTAGAACAATCGGACGGACGGACACCGGAACGATGTCGGCGGCGGCCGGCGGTTGCGCCGCTGTCGCGCGTTGATTCAGCAAATCCAATCCAAAAACCACGGCAGCTCCCGCCGCACCGACAAACGCTACTGTAACGGTAAGGGTCACTGTTCCACGCAAGATGCGACGGACCAGGCTTGGCTTTTCACGCGACGTCATGACTACGTATCCTCGAAAAGTTAGAGTTCCTAACATATGTTAGTGATGTTCACTTTGACAAGGGTTACGTGGAAAGTTTAGGTTCGGATCATGAACAAGCAGACAAAAATCGCCAAAAAAACAGGCTACCACCACGGGGACCTTCGCGCACAGCTGGTCGAGGCAACCCGCAGACTTGTGGAAGAAAAGGGGCCAGACCATTTCTCTGTTGCGGAAGCATGCCGGGAAGCAGGCGTTTCAACAGCGGCACCCTACAAGCATTTCAAAGACAAAGATGAAATGCTGCGTGCCGTTATTTGGGAAGGAATGCTCCGGCACCGGGATCAGATGCTTGAAGCCATTGCACCTCTTCCCCATGGATCACCCGACCGCGTGGTTGCCTTGGGCAAAGTTTACGTGAATTACGCAAGTACGGAACCTGGCGTGTTCCGTTTATCTTTCGCCTTGTCCGAACGGCATGACGACGACGAGGAGCTCATTGCGTGCGGCCAGTCCTTGTTCGCGATCGTCATCCAAGCCGTCGCCCAATGCCTTGGTCGTGAAGAGCCGATTGAAGAAGACGTGCAACGCGCCTTTATGCTTTGGAGCTTTGTGCACGGGCTGTCCTTCCTGACAATTGATGGGAAGGTCAACAAGGTGAATGTCGAGGTAGATCACGATGCAATGATTGCAGATGTGACAAGGCGCGCTTTGCCTGAGTGTTTCGCGGCCTGACTTCAGGCATTGGCGGCCTAAATCTTGCCCAATGACTGATCTGACCTCAAAAGGCCGCCCGGTTTCGGTGCCTGCAACACGCGCGCGACGGTTGGTGGGACTGGGCGGCATGGCCTCGGGCATTGCTGGCAACATGGCGGCAGAAGGCATCAAGCAATTGGCGTCGGGACAACGCCCGGATCTGCGGGACTTGCTGTTAACGCCCCGCAATGCGTCACGAATTGCAGACCAACTGGCCCGGATGCGAGGCGCCGCCATGAAGGTTGGTCAACTGATTTCGATGGATGCGGGGGAGATGCTGCCGCCTGAACTCGCTCAGATAATGTCCCGTCTGCGCGCGGATGCGGATTATATGCCTCCAAAACAGCTCAAACAGGTCCTGAACGCCAATTGGAGCGAGGGCTGGTTGAGACAATTTCAGAAATTCGATGTCCGCCCCATTGCCGCGGCTTCTATTGGCCAAGTGCACCGAGCGCAGACCCGTGACGGTCGCGACCTGGCGATCAAAGTGCAATACCCCGGAGTCGCCCGCAGCATCGACAGCGATGTTCAAAACGTGGCGGCTTTGATCCGTATGTCAGGTCTGTTGCCGAAAGGTTTGGATATCGATCCGCTGTTAGAGGAAGCCAAGGCGCAACTGAAAGACGAGGCTGACTATCTACGCGAGCGCGATCAGATTGTTCAATTTCAGGGTCTATTAAAGGGAAGTGATGGGTTTGTTCTGCCCAAACCGCATGATGATCTGACAACACCACACGTACTGGCAATGACATATCTGGCGGGTCATCCGATCGAAGCACTTGAAACTGCCCCGCAGGACGTGCGGGACAGCGTCGCGGATCGCTTAATGGATTTGATGTTTCGCGAAGTGTTTGAGTTCGGCGCGATCCAATCAGATCCTAATTTTGCGAATTATCGATACGATCCCCAATCTGACCGGATTGTACTTTTGGATTTTGGTGCTGCGCGTCCCGTACCGGCAGATGTTGCAGAAAACTACGCCACCTTGTTCAAAACCGCGAGAGATGGCGGGGATCTGCAAGCGATCGCTATCGCTCTGGGCTTTTTTGCGGCTGACACCGCTCCTCACCACAAAAAAATGGTGCTGGATATGCTAGACATCGTCTTCGCGCCGCTCAGCCGGGACGGGATTTTCGATTTTGGGGACAAGACTATTGCGCACCAACTGAATGAGGCGGGCATGGCGATGGCCGAAGAATCCGATTTTGTACATGTTCCACCAATCGAAACGCTCTTTCTTCAACGTAAATTCGGCGGCTTGTATCTGCTTTGCTCGCGCCTGCGCGCCCGCGTCAACATCGGTGTGATGGTGGATACCTATCTGTGAGATTTGAACTGTTTGCTCGCAGAATAACCGGACTTGTTACACTTGAGTCGAGTGTTATTGCGTCATGCAACAACGTTCAAAACACGTCCTGCCAAATAGTCCCGTCGTGGCACCTCAGTTTCGAAGTTGTGCTATCAAAATAAATGTCGCCTGCCGCGGGGTTTGATGGCTCTGATCCTGGTTCAATGCGCAACGCGTCCGAGATATGCGCCGGACGCGCGGCCGACCAAATCCCGACCCCCATATGGCCTGTCGCCAAATCCCAGGTCATGGCGTTAACCCAATTGGATCCATCCGCGCTCAGCTTGAGGGCCAATTTGTCACCTGTATCCAAAGCAAAAACCGCGCGCCCGGACCAATTGGTCTGAAAGACGATTTCGGCACTATCTGCCTCGCTGGCTTTATTCAACGTGAGGCGGTGACCTGCGCCTTCATGGGTCAACAGCGTTTGTTCCGCTCGTACTGCCAATCTGTTTGTGCTGTCTGCGGTGGTGTTCACGCCAACACTCTCCAGATTGTTGGTATCGATTTCTGGTGAGACCCATCCGCCGCCTTGTCGAATACGGATTTGAGCACTTCCCGAAAGGATTGCACGCCAGCCCTCTTGCGGTTCAAAGTATCGCCACTGACTATCCCACCACAGCGCCAACTTACCCGCCTGATCGCTCCAGGCATCTTGCGGCGATGAGCCCAGCGCGTAAAGCGCCCCGTCGTCCGGCGATTCCGGAGGGGTAACTGCCTCGAAACTCTGCACGACCAATTGAGTTGCGACATCCAGAATGAGCAACGCATCGTTGTGGGTCACATGTTTCTGCGCTTGCGAGGGTTGGATGAGGGGTAAGCCAAGGCGAGCGGTTGTGTCAGACATGAAAGTGGTCTTTCTAGCTGTTTTGGGTCATCCGCAGGGTTGGGTCACAAGGGTGAAGATCAGGTTGAATGCGCGTACGGTGCCCGGGCCACTCGGTCTATTCGCAAGGGCACGTCCTTCGAAACGCACAGCGTAGACTTCGGTTTTCTAATGAAATTGGGCACAGATGCCGGCAGCTAAGCCGAAAGGCACAAATTCCTGCCACTTCCTTAGGATCAGACTTGCCCACGCCCACAGGGACGTCGTGACAAACCTGTGTCGTCTTGCTAGACCACCGCTCAAACAATAAACCGAACGAGTCACTCCTTGCAGATTGAACATACTTCCCTTCCCGGTGTCCTCATTCTGACCCCGGCCCGCCACGGTGATGCGCGCGGGTTTTTCAGTGAAAGCTGGAATAAGGCACGCCTGGCTGAGCACGGGATCGAGATCGACTTTGTCCAAGACAATCACTCCCTTAGCCGCGATGCGGGCACGATCCGAGGACTTCATTTCCAAGCGCCCCCACATGCTCAGGCCAAGCTGGTGCGGTGTGGGCGCGGCAGGATCTTTGACGTTGCTGTCGACATTAGGCGCGGATCACCCACCTACGGACAGTGGACAGGCACAGAACTCAGCGCGGAAAACGGACGGCAGATGTTGGTGGGAGAAGGTTTTGCGCACGGGTTTGTCACGCGAGAACCGGACAGCGAAATCATCTACAAATGTTCCGATTATTACGCACCTGAAGCTGATGGCGCGGTACTCTGGGATAGCTGCGGGATCGATTGGAACATGAACACAACACCTGTTCTTTCCGAGAAGGATGCCAATGCACCTGCGCTGGCAGATTTTGACAGCCCATTTGTTTGGGAGGGCGAACAATGAAGCTGTTGGTGACAGGTGGTGCAGGTTTCATCGGATCTGCTGTAGTGCGGCTTGCAGTTTCGCGCGGATATGAGGTCATCAACCTAGATGCACTGACATATGCTGCGTGTCTGGACAACGTTGCGAGTGTATCGGGCGAACCAGGCTATCGTTTTGTCGAGGCAGATATTCGCGACCCAATAGCTTTGGCGGACATTTTTGCCGAACATGCACCAGATGCGGTGATGCATTTGGCCGCTGAAAGCCATGTGGACCGTTCGATTGATGGCCCTGGCGCCTTTATAGACACAAATGTGACGGGCACTTACCACTTGTTACAGGCGGCTCTTGCGCATTGGGAAGCTATGGGCCGACCGGACACATTTCGGTTCCACCACATATCGACGGATGAAGTCTACGGCACTTTGGGTGCAGAAGGGCAATTCACAGAAGAAACGCCCTACGCCCCCAATTCTCCCTATTCGGCGTCCAAGGCGGCGAGCGATCACTTGGTTCGGGCATGGGGTGAAACCTATGGTCTGCCATATGTGATCACAAACTGCTCCAACAACTATGGGCCCTACCATTTCCCGGAAAAGCTTATCCCAGTGGTGATTTTGAATGCTCTGGCGGGCAAACCAATTCCGGTTTACGGCGCAGGCGAAAACGTGCGTGACTGGCTTTATGTGGAAGACCATGCTGACGCGCTGCTGACTGTGTTGGATCAAGGCACAGTTGGCCGATCCTACAACATCGGTGGTGAGAACGAAGCCCGCAATATCGACCTGGTTCACATGATCTGCGGAATCCTGGATCAAAAGCGCCCAGGCGGAGCGCCTCATGCGGATCTCATCACATTTGTCACAGATCGGCCTGGCCATGATCTGCGATATGCAATCGACCCCGCGCGCATCAGGACAGAACTTGGTTGGCGTCCATCCGTCACGCTGGAAGAAGGTTTGGAACGCACGATCACCTGGTATCTGGAAAACGAGGACTGGTGGCGCGCGTTACAAAATCGTGACGGCGTGGGCGAGCGACTGGGCACCGGCTGATGCACATTCTTGTTTTCGGCAAAACCGGTCAGGTCGCGACCGAGTTACAAGCGATGGCCGGCCCGGATCTGACGATCACCGCCTTAGGGCGCGACATGGCAGATCTGGAAGATCCAGACGCCTGTGCCGCCCAGATCGCCGCGACGGATGCCGATGCAGTCATCAACGCCGCTGCGTATACTGCAGTCGATGCTGCGGAAGATGACGAGGCACGTGCAACCCGGATCAATGGCGAGACACCAGGTGTGATGGCATCGGCAGCTGCCAAACGCGATTTACCCTTTTTGCACGTTTCAACGGATTATGTGTTTAACGGGCAAGGCGATCAGCCCTTCAAAACGGACGATCCAGTAGCACCGCTGAGTGCTTACGGACGCTCAAAACTTGCAGGCGAAGAAGCTGTTCGCCGGGCGGGGGGACAATATGCGATCTTGCGGACGTCCTGGGTTTTCTCGTCCCACGGCGCGAACTTCGTTAAGACTATGTTAAGGCTCAGTGAAACCCGGGATGCGCTCAATGTCGTCGACGATCAAGTCGGCGGACCAACCCCTGCGGACGACATCGCCCGCGCACTCGTCACTATGGCCAGCGCCATGTCTCAGGGCCATGCAGGTGGCCTTTATCATTTTTCCGGGCAACCAGCGACAAATTGGATGGCTTTCGCGCGCGAGATATTCTCTCAGGCCAATCGGAGAGTGGAGGTCCAGGGAATCCCGACCGAAGAGTACCCGACTCCGGCAAGCCGTCCTCTGAATTCCAGGCTCGACTGCTCTGCACTGGAGACAGATTTTGGGATCACCCCACCAGATTGGAAAGCGGGTCTGACCCGCGTGATTAAGGCACTTAACACATGACACGCAAAGGTATCATCCTGGCTGGCGGATCCGGCACAAGGCTTTATCCCATTACGATCGGCATCTCGAAACAGCTGGTACCGATCTATGATAAGCCAATGATCTACTATCCGTTGACGGTGCTGATGTTGGCGGGCATCCGCGAAATTGCAGTCATTACAACACCCGAAGATCGTGATCAGTTTTATCGAACTCTCGGAGATGGCAGCCAGTGGGGTTTGCAGCTCACATACATCGAACAACCTTCACCAGATGGTTTGGCACAGGCTTACTTGCTGGCAGAGGATTTTCTGTCAGGCGCGCCCTCTGCGATGGTGTTGGGCGACAACATCTTCTTCGGACATGGCCTACCACAAGTATTGTCGGCCGCTGATGCTCAAAGCACAGGCGGATCGGTGTTCGGCTATCGCGTTGCCGACCCCCAACGGTACGGAGTGGTAGATTTTGACGAGAACGGTCAAGCACGCTCAATTGTAGAGAAGCCAGAGGTGCCCCCTTCAAACTACGCAGTCACCGGGCTCTATTTCCTCGACGGCACTGCACCGGCGCGCGCGCGTGAAGTGCTCCCATCGGAGCGCGGGGAATTGGAGATTACAAGCCTACTCGAGATGTATCTGGATGATGGACAACTAACGGTGCAGAAAATGGGTCGCGGCTTTGCATGGCTCGATACAGGGACCCATCGAAGCCTGTTGGATGCAGGAAATTTCGTGCGTACGCTGAGCGACCGGCAAGGTCAGCAAGTCGGTAGCCCGGATGAGATTGCCTGGGACCAGGGTTGGATATCCGGGGATGATTTGCGTGCTCGCGCCAAGACCTTTGGCAAGAACGAATACGGCGCTTACCTATTGGGGCTTTTGGACAACTAGCTCAATGCTGCATTGACAGGTGTTTTTCCCCCCTTGATACAAATCACTCAGCGTCCGCGTCGAAGAGCAGGGGTCTGATATGAAAATTGCAATGATTGGCACCGGCTATGTCGGGCTAGTTTCAGGCGTTTGTTTTTCCGATTTCGGACATGAGGTTGTCTGCGTAGACAAAGATCCAAACAAAATTGACAAATTGAACGCTGGCGAAGTCCCGATATATGAGCCTGGTCTCGATCAACTCATGGCCAAGAACGTGATGTCCGGACGTTTGTCTTTCACCAAAGATCTTGCAGAAGCAATTGATGGTGCTGGCGCAGTGTTTATTGCTGTCGGAACACCAACCAGACGCGGCGATGGCCACGCGGACCTGACCTATGTGATGGCAGCCGCTGAAGAAATCGCACAATTGGCGAATGAATATGTGGTAATTGTCACAAAATCGACGGTGCCAGTGGGAACAAACCGACAAGTTAAACAGGTGGTGCGCAAAGCCAACCCAGATCTTGATTTTGACGTCGCTTCGAACCCTGAGTTCTTGCGAGAAGGCGCCGCGATAGACGATTTCATGAAGCCAGACCGCGTCGTCGTGGGCGTACAAAATGATCGTGCGGCCGAGGTGATGGCCGAAATTTACCGACCGCTTTACCTGCGTGAATTCCCGATTGTGACGACTGATCTGGAAAGTGCCGAGATGATCAAATACGCAGCCAATGCTTTTCTGGCCACCAAAATCACCTTCATTAACGAAATCGCGGCGCTTTGTGAGAAGGTGGGCGCGGATGTGAAACAAGTGTCAAAGGGCATGGGTTTGGATGGCCGGATCGGCAATAAGTTTTTACATGCTGGGCCCGGCTATGGCGGATCCTGTTTTCCCAAAGACACAAAGGCGCTCGCGCGGATAGGGCAAGATCACGCGATGCCGATGGAGATTACGGAAACCGTGATCGCGGTGAACGAAGACATCAAACGTCGGATGATCGATAAACTTTTGGATCTGTGCGGCGGCACCTTCAACGGCAAGACGATTGGTATTCTGGGTGTGACATTCAAACCCAATACCGACGATATGCGTGACGCACCAAGTCTTACTATTATCCCCGCTCTTGTTGGCGGTGGGGCCAAAGTACGCGTGACAGACCCGCAAGGCCGCAGAGAAGGCGAAGATCTTCTGCCCGGAGTCCAATGGGTACAAGACGCGTATCAGGCCGCGCAGAAAGCGGACCTTTTGGTGATTTTGACTGAATGGAATGAGTTTCGCGCGCTTGATCTCAAGCGTTTGGCACGCAAGATGAACACACCAAAGCTGGCAGATCTTCGGAACATTTACGCACCAAAAGATGCCAAGCGCGCAGGCTTTGTCGCTTATGACAGCATTGGGCGAGCGGGATATTCAAAGGACCAATGACTGCTGGACCAGCAAAACGGACAGGTTCAGAAACCAAAAAGCCTTGCTTCGACAATAGCCCTGTGCAGGAACGCGTCACGATCCTCTTCCGGCTGCCAACCCAACACCGTTTTTGCCTTCGAATTGTCAAATCTGGCCAGATGGCCGCGCGATTTCCAGTCTTTCAGTGACGTCGGCTGAACGTTCGGTTTGCGCAGAACATAGCGCTTCAAGCCGTATTTCAGGCGGTCAATGCAAAAGAATATCCCAGGTGCGCCTCCGTTGACTTTGATGCGCGCGTTTGCAAGCTGGGCGATCCCATCAAAATACGCGTGTGCGGACAAAGCGGGATCGGCGGTCAGGTTGAACGAGTGACCAAGGATCATCTTGCTTTCGTCGAGCATCGCAATCAATCCGTCCGCAACGTCTTCGACCAGCACGAAGGGCAAACGGTTGTGGCCGCTGTTCCAAAGTTTGACCGCCGACGGGCCGGCCCAACGACCAATCCCCCAATGCTGCAGCGGGCCCTCTTTCCCTAGAACAATTCCGGGCCGCGCAATAATGAGCGGCAAGCCGCGTTTTTCGTGGAGTCCGATCAGACGCGCTTCGCAAGCCGCCTTAGAACGCGCGTAAAGGTTGCGCGACATCAGATCCGGGCCGAAACCAGTGTCCTCGGTAATCCGGGTCCCGCTAGACGACATATCATAAGACGCGATGGTGCCAGTGTAGATGAACCGCTTCACCCCTGCCGCAAGCGCCGCTTCGGCGATACCCTCCGTGACCTTTACGTCATTTTCCAGATAGGCATCCCATGTATCACCTTCGGCCTTCGCAAGGTGATAAACGGCATCACAGCCTTCCATCGCCTGCGTCAATCCACTCACATCCTTCATTGAACAGGACACGAGCTCTACATGGTCAGCCAAATCCGCAAACGGCCCTGACTTGCCACGGCTTAGCACCCGGACATCGCGCCCAGCCGCAACCAGGCCACGGACCAGATAACGTCCGATGAAACCAGTGCCACCGATGACCAAAACAGAAGGTTTAGGTTTGCGGCTCGTAGCAGGCGTCGGTGCTGGGACATCGGGCACATTCTCCAACACGCTCTCGATAGCAGTAAGACCATCGCGTGCCGATTGTCCCGAGAAGCGATCGTCAATCTTTGTCCCCGCTTCTATTGCCGCGCCGAAGGCGTTGACCGTTTCTCGAAAGCCAAGTGCATAGGGCGATTTTCGGTTCAGTGAACTCGCCTGAACCGCCGCGTTCAGGACCCCTTCGCGCAGGTTTTGCCAGGCCAGACTCGTCTGGCGAAGAAACGGGTTCGCGATGATATCGGCTGTGTTTTCGCGTTCGATCTGAAGCGTGCCAAGGCCCACGTTTAAACGACCGATCCCACTTGAACCGACTACGGTCACCGACCTGTCGTCAAAAGTTTCGACAAGCGAAAGGTTAAAGGCAACATCAACATCGCCGGCCCGTGCCAGAATGCGCCATGACTGCGGTCTCGGACCAAGCCCTGGAACGTCGATCGGTTTGCCTAAAACAACCGTAGCGTCTGTGACAGGCCCAAACAGATCGACGGCAAAAGCAAACAAATGCGGCCCTAATTCAAATAATAGGTTCTTTGGCTCGCGCAACATCCATAGTCCGAACGGGCCGCTACGCAACGGAACAAGTGGGAAGCGCCAATTGAAATCTGCTACGGAAATCTGGCCAAGCGCACCTGCCTGGATAGCTTGTTTCAGTCTAACATAGCTGGGTGTTCCTAGAAAATTGTGCCCAACGCCAAGTACCTTACCAGAGCGTTCCGCGGCCTCAATCATATCCCCGGCATCCGCTGAACTCAGCGCGACCGGTTTTTCAACGAGGACGTGTTTTCCCGCATTCAGGGCGGCGATTGCGATGTCACGATGGGATTGGGGCGGCGTCAATACATGCACCGCATCGCAGTGATCATCAGAAAGAAGCGCGTCCAAATCGGTCAATGCAGGTACGCCAAGCGCCTCTGCGAGACCCTGCGCTGCCGCTGGGGACGTGTCGCAAATTGCAGACACGCGCATGCCAGATCGCGCCGCAATTGCTGTGGCATGCCAGGACGCAATATAGCCTGCCCCAACGAGGGCGCAGCGTATCTCGGATTGCGTCATAAGGCGGGTCTCCCAACCATCACTTATACTCAATCAATTGAATATGCTTGCCAGTGAGCCGCCGCCAGTGAAAGCGGGCTAACCCGACGATGGCGGGAAATTTCGAAATGCTCAGAAACAGCGCGTATTGTGCTGCGGTGGAGACATCCAAACCATCATTACTCAGACCGCGCACTGTGCGCAGCCAAGAAACAGCATAAATGCAGGCAACCACCGCGGCGACAAACGGTACGTTGGCGACCAGCGCAGCGAAAAAGGTCACTGGCAAAACAAGCCCGTATAAGTAAACGCGCCAACGCTGAGCTTGAAAATACCCGTGGTGCAAGTGACCGACCTGCGCATAGCCGTGACCAGCTCGCTCCGCCCTTTTCCACCACTGTGCAAAACTGGTCATACCCAAGTTATGAAATGTGATGGGAACTGGCAGTCTGTGAATTCGCCACCCATTTTGTCGGGCACGTATACAAAACTCATCGTCTTCGGCGGCAATCACGTCATCCCGGAAGCCCCCGGTAACCTCCAAAGCTTCCCGACGGACCAACATATCACCGCCGCAGGACTCAATATCGCCAGCGGGGCGGTGCCATTCATGCTCCGCCATCTGCGTATAAATGCTCGCATCTGGCGAAACCTCGGCGCGCCAGCCTGTCATAACGCCTATCTCGGGGTGCTCGGACAGTGTTCCGGTGGCTTTTGCGATCCAACTGGGGGCGAGCAAGCAGTCGCCATCGATGAACTGCACAAGATCCGGCAAACCGCGCTCTGACAGCCGCGCGACCCCTGCATTTCGAGCCCGCGCCGCCGAAAATGGCAGGGACATATCCAGTTTCACAACATCTGCGCCACGCGCCTTGGCGGCCTCGACGGACCCATCCGTTGAACCGGAATCGACATAGACTATCCGGTCGAATTTTCCGGCCAGACTATCCAGGCAAGCAATTAATCGAGGGCCCTCGTTCCGTCCGATGGCCACGACTGCAACTTCAAACTCTGCCGAACTACCGTTCGCAGAACGTCGGCGTGATGCAGGCGGGCGTTGCATGTTTTGAACGGACATCTTGATCACTACCTGCTTACCCGCTTGATGCAGGAAGCCAGCCAATCAGGGGCCTGTTCAACGCAATTATTGAACTGTGCAGGTTCTGATGAGCTCATGAGATTGCGCCGTTTCTGTCGTTCGAAATCATCTGAACGGAGATATGGCAGAGGCGTTTCCACCTGACAACACGCACCCGGTATCAGAACCACCAATTGTCGACGCAGGTATTCCAATGCGAAGCAAACACACGAACTTACGCTGATACGCTCAACAAAGTTGTACAGGAGACTGCGTTCCATACCGGCCTGATCGTTCCCGCCAAACGTCTGCCATGAGCCCAATTATAATCAACTCAAATCAAAGAGTGTCCGTAAGCAAAGACAGGATCGCGTCGTAGTGCAGCACAGCTGCGCCCGCACTCACCAGGAAAGCGCAAGCAAACACCGCGGCGTCATGCATGGCGTCCCAGCATTTGTGTTTGCGCGCAAGGACTACGGAGCCGAAATGCGTCAGCAGCAAAGCCAGGGCTTGCCCGACGATTGCGCCACCAACACCGTAAGCTTCGGCACCAGCCCAAAGAAGCGCTGTCTGCGCCACAGCCCGCGCAGACATGACCCAGAAAAATCCACGTGAGTCACCGTACGCGAGAGCTGCCTGGTCGTAGACTGAACTTGCCAACCCCATCATCTGGGCGCATGCGATTAGAACGACGATGACACCGGCACTCGCGTATCGCGGGTCGTAAAGGAAATCGATAATCAACGTGCCGCCAAACGCGAACACGCAAAACAGGCCCAATCCTGCGAAAGAGAGCAAGAAACGCACACGCCGCACAACACGTGCGTTATCTTCATTTTCGGACGGGTTTGACTGACGATAGAGCGGGATCAGAACTTTTGATTGAACAGCTGCGTTCAAATGTGCCGGAAAACTACCCATGAAATAGCCGATGCTATAGATGCCCAGAGCAGCAATCGGCAGGTATGCGCCAAGGATTGCCTTGTCGCCCTGATTGACAAAAAAACCAGAGATTGAGCTTGGGACAATCCACTTTCCAAACCCCATGATTTCGCGGGCGTCGCGACGATTCATGCGGAGCCGATCGATATGTCCTTCGAGGAAAAAGTGCAGGATGGCGAGCCTTATGAAGGCGCCGATGATATTGCCCAACACCAGCGCCCAAATCGATCGAAGCTGCCAAGCAAGCAGCACGATGACTGCGATTGTCAACGCCTGCACAACCAGATCAAGCATCGTGACGCGAAAGGACCGCAAATGCCTGTGATGGCTCTCAAACCGGGTTGGGGTAAAACCGCTGATCAAAAGCGTCAAACCCATCACCGGCAGCAATTGTGCGAGAAGAGGTTCTTCATAGAACCAAGCAACCGGGTAGGCGATTCCAATCGACACCACACATAAAGTGACCCCTCGAAAAACCTGGATCGACCAAACAGTGTTAAGAAATTCCGGATCATCCCCACGTTCGTGTCGCAGGATCGATTGGCTGATACCAGCATCTGAAAGCATGGCGAGCCCGGTCAAAACCACCATGACCAGCGCCATCAATCCGAATGCCTCAGGGAAGAGCAGTCGTGTCAGAACGAGGTTGGACGCAAGTCGCAAAGCTTGCGACGTCGCAAAACCGATGGCTAGGCTGCCCGAACTTCGGACCACACGTGCCGTCATGCCATTTCCGACAGCTAAACGTCTGATATAGCCGCGAAATGGGTGAGGTTTCATAGGGTTAGTCGCATCCTTAATCAGGTGACAATCAAAAGAGTGTCTTGGAAAAACTCAAGAACGGAATTGACCCGGCACTATATCGGAGGAGTGCCCGTGACCCAAAGGATACTGCACCGTCACACTTTTGATGAGAGCAGTTGTCACGTTCAAACGTCCTTCTGAGCAACGGAAAGCAAAAAAAATCGATGACCGCTAACTGCCACCAGATTGGCTCGCGGCGGAAACCTCTTTGACACTGGCCCGTCAATGGGTCTGGCGGTTAGTGGAACGGAGAGCTTATGACCATTTTCGTATCGACGGAAACTCGGTAGTCAGATTTCCGGCCTTAGGCATTGGTACGCTTTGGGGTGTTCCCTCAACAGCCTTCAGGAAGTGATCGCCACAACGCAATCCTCAGGGACCCACTTCGTACACAAGTTACCGATTTCCACACGATCTTGGTGCACACTTTGCAACGACAGACAGGCACGTAAACTTCAATTGTCGCGTTTTGAATGTACTCCTAACCCAGAGAGACAGAAACAGGCGTTACTCCCGCCCGTAATGTCCCCCGCCAGGGATTATGGAATCGCCGCGCTCATGCCGGTCGGAGCCAAGGCCGATGCCAAACCCAATGCCGATTTTGATCCTCGGCCGATTGGATTCCTGCTCGGGTTCAGGCTCCGGTTCGGCAGCGGGCGGGGTCTGCGCGGCGCGGGGTGTCGCCGTGCTGGTCGTGGTCGTGCGTCGTACGGGATTTGTAACCTGCATGTCGATGCACTGCTTGGCGACCGCTCCTTCCGCCACCGGCGGCTTGCCGAACATTGCCTCGTAAATGGCTGCCATGTCGGAGGGATCAAACTCCCGTCCTATGGTTTCACCAAAGGCGGCAATCGCGGCGTATGTGCGTGGACCTGGTAAGCCGTCGGCGATGCCCGTATTGTAGCCACGCGCCGCAAGTCCAACTTGAACCATGCGAACCAATGCGCGTTCATCCACGGCAAAAGCAACCTCAACACAGTTTTCCGTGCCGGCGCGCACGAAACCGGGCAGCCTGATCTGAACAGTCAACGCGGCGCTGGTGCCCGGGACGATATCTTTCGGGTACACGCAGATGGACCGACCACCTCCCGACCGGCTGCAATGCCAATCGCCGAAGCCCGCCCCATTGGCGCCGGTTGCAACAGACCCGGATTCATTGAGGAACAGCGGCCCGCTGAACACACCCTCGCCTGCGTTACTCGCCTTGATTTCAAACGTGCATTCCGTTCCAGCTCGACAGTTTTCTGGTTGAAGCTTGTCCAACAACATCTCCGGCGTCAGGCTCGTTTGCTGTGTCTCCGGCGTCGTGTTTTCAGGCAGATCTATCGCTGGCGGCGTCGCGGTCTCCACACATTGCTTTTCACAATCGGCAAGCGCCGGGCGTAGAATTGCGATTTGGCGCGTCCAATTGGCCAGCTGTTCAGTCAACTCGGTTACGTCGTCATCCAGCGTGAGTTGCCTGATTTCCAGCGTTTCAATCTCGGTCAGTAAGTCCACAGCTTTCTGCGATGCGGCTTCCATGTCGGCTGCTGGACCAGATGCATCACCGCCATCGTTCTGCGCCCGGTTTCGCGCAACGAGCGCTTCGGTAAAGGCATCCTGGGCAGCAGTTTTTTCTGCCTGTAAGCGCTCGATGTCTGCCCGGACCGCATCGAGCTCGCCTTGCGCCACAGTAAGTTGATCACCAATCGTAATGGACGAACCGATTGCATCATTCAGCGCGCTGACAATTTGTTCGCATGGCGGACAGTCTGTGCTGGCAAAGCGTGGGTCGGTGGTGGTCTGGGTGCCGTCCCCGGGCACGGCCACGCCTGTTCCCTCATCGGGCGGCGCGCATTGCTTCTCACACTCTGCAAGTTGGGCCTTCAGATTTGCCACTAGCGTCGTGAGGTCATCAACACGAGCCTGTGCCGCTTGTGCTTCCGTCTCGGCCATTTCGATGTCCGTAGGATCAATCTCCAATGCATCCTCGAGGGCAATGCGTTCGAGGTCCACGCCGTTCAGCTCTTCATTGATCTCGGCCCGTCGTGCCTCGCTCGGTCCGCTCAGGAGCTCGGTATTCAGTGAAGCCTCTTGTGCCAGCACTTCCGTCAGTCGGTCGGAGCGCGTTTTGGACGCCGCTTTGAGACTGGCGACTTTGTCTTGCGCTGTCCCGAGATCACGTTCCGCCCCGATCAGCGTGCCAACGGCATCATTCACCATGCTGGCAAGTACTTCGCAGGGCGGGCAATCAGTGCGCACGAAAGGCGAAGGATCTTCAGGCAAAGCCACCCCGGTTCCCTCATCCGGCGGGTCGCACTGCTTCTCGCATTCTGCGAGCTGAGCCTTCAAATTGGCCACCAGTGCTGTCAAATCATCGACGCGCATCTGCGCAGCTTGCACCTCAGCGTCCGCACCGGCGATATCAGTGGGATCGATCTCCAACGCTTCTTCCAGATCAATACGCTCCAGATCCACGCCGTTCAGTTCTTCGTTGATCTCGCCGCGCCGTGCCTCGCTGGGTCCGCTCAGAAGCTCGGTATTCAGTGCGGCCTCCTGCGCCAGCACTTCCGTCAATCGGTCAGAGCGCGCCTTGGACGCCGCCTTGAGGCCCGCGACCTTTTCCTGCGCCGCCCCCAGATCACGTTCGGCCCCGATGAGCGTGCCGACCGCATCGTTTACCATGCTCGCCAGAACCTCGCAGGGTGCACAATCGGTGCGCACAAACGGCGAGGGATCTTCAGGAAGCGCTACACCGGTTCCCTCGTCAGCCGGCACGCATTGGTTTTCGCACTCAGCCAGCTGGACTTTCAAATCGGCGACAAGTTGGTCCGCCGCGTCAAAGGCTGCCTCAGCGTCTTCAATTGCCTGAAGGGCGTCAGCTGTTTCGGTTGCTTCGAGCTTTTGTGCATCTTCGAGCCGGTTCCGGTCGGCATCGACCTCATTCAATTCAGCGTCGATTTCGGCCTGTCGATCCGCATTCGCGCTGGTCAACCATTCCTCATTTAGCGAGGCCTCTCGCGCCTCTGCTTCCGAAAGGGCCTCAGCGCGCGACTTTTGCTGCGCATTCAGGTCGTTGAAGGCATCCTTTGCCGCCTGAAGCGCGCGTTCTGCGGCGATGGCCGAACCAACAGCATCGTTTACAAGACTGGCCAGAGTTTCGCATGGCGGACATTCTGTGGAAATGAAATCATCCTGTCCGTATGTCATCGCCGGTGGCTGCGCCGCTGGGGCACAATTTGCCTGACAATTGGCGAGAAGTTGGAGAACCGCCTCTATCGCACGGCCAAGACCCGCATGCCTTTGGATCGCGGCGTTCAAGGCGGCGCGTTCAGTTGCGATCACCTCATTGATCCCAGCGATCCTGCCTTCAGTCGCCACGCGGTCAGCGTCGACCCTGTCGAGTTTCGCTTTCGTTTCTGCGTCCGCGTCTAACGGGTTTGTACCGACGGGCGAAAGCTCGGCTTCCCGTTCCTCCAACCCTGTAAGGCGTGCCTGCGCGTCTTGCAGTGCTGCCTCATGCGCTTGGATCCGCGATGCGGTGGACTGGATTTGATGCGCGAGCTGATATCGGGTTAGCAGCAGGCGATTGGCGGAGTCGGCAAATCTCTGACATTCCGGACAATCGGTGGTGATATAGCGATAAGGCTCGGGTTGTGGATAGGCAGTGTCGTACCCCCTGTCGCCAACAGAGATACCACCCGTGTTTTCGTCATCGGCTTTGCAGTTGAACTCACAGATCTCAAGCTCCGCGCGCACCGCGTCGATTTCGCCGCTGAGTTCCGCGTGCTTGGCCATATTCTCGGAGATACGCGCTTCGTACTCACCAATGTTTTCTACAGCACGCTGGCGCATTTCGAACAAGCGGAACTGCTCGGCTTCAAGCTCAAACAGCCGGTCCAGCGCATAATCCACATTCGCGCCGCCCTCCTCACCGATGAGCAAAAGCTGCGTCATCTGACGTTCTTCCTGTGCGAGCTTGGCTTCCTCTGTCGTTGCGTGCTCCAAAACCTTGCGGCTGTGCTTGAGCATTTGGACATCAAACTGAATATCATGCGCGACTTCACGCCGGTCCAGCATGAGCTTTACCAACTGGTCGACCAAGTGCTGACACTCAGGGCAGGTTGCAACCATAGGTCCAAAATTTTCGGGTACCGGGTAAGCCGGATCATAAATACTGGATTGCTGATCCGGCTCTGTGCTTTCCGGGCAAGTCTGCTCGCAATCACTCAGACGTTTTTGCGCTGCGTCCAGCAGTTGTGTGTAGAGTGCGTATTTCGCAAGAGCTTCAAGAAGCCCTCGATTTTGATTGGCAATAACCTCGGCCAGCCCCTTTTGATCCCGTTCGTTGGCCGCTCGTCGTTCGGAAATGTCGCGCAATGCCGCTTCGGCTTCGGATTGGTCCACGCTGTCATACTTCTGATCCAGAAAATGCGCGTTTTCAGGCGGAGCTTCGGGCGAGAAGTACCGAAGCAAATGACGATAAAGCTCTCTTTCCTGCACCTCAAGCGCACGCGCTTCTTGGCCAAGACGTTCCAGCGTTTTGAGATTTTGCGTCATCGACTCGTAGGCTGACTGTGCGTCAGAAGCAAAGCTTCGGCGCGCGGACCTGATCTGATTAACCTGTTCGGCCAGCGGCTGACATTTGGCGCACTTCGCAACGATGCCCAAAAAATTCTCTGGTGTCGGGATGGCCTCTGGCGGAATCCCACCCACAAAAACCTGTGGCAAGGAGACAATAGGCTCGTCCAGATCAAGCTCTTCCGGCTCACACGTGAACTCGCACCTGTACATTGCCGACTGAGCGCGCAGAGCCGCGCGCATCTGTTCGACAGTGGCCCGGCGCAGGACTTCAACGGCCCTCAATTTCGCTTCTAGATCCGCGCGGGCCTGTGCCAAAAGGCCTTGAGCAGCTTCAAGCTCTTTGAACGCGTCTTCTTCAGCCCACTGGGCCTCGTTTACCGCACTCCCATTATAACTCTCACCTTCCGGACGGTAGATCAGCAGCCTGTCGATCTGTGCAACTGCATCCTGATGCGCCTTCTCTAATCGGGCGGCCTCCTCGCGCGCCTTCAGAAATGCGTCGGTACTTTCGCGCACCGCATCGATGCCCTCTTCATAGACGGCTCGCGCGGCAGCGTACTGATCGACAGCGGAATGAAACGCACTCTGTTCGGCAAGACACTTTTGGCAGTTCGTCTCTGTCTTTTCGATGTCGTAGAGCGATTTGTCCAAAACCGGACCGGATAATCCGCTATCCGAATTCTGCGCTTGGGACCCGATTGGCGCAACAAGGAAAGCCAGCGCCATAAGCGCTTGCATCAATAATATGCGCATCCTTCCCTGCATCCCGTCTCCGGACCCCGGAACAATCATACAATGCGTTGCCGCAAAAGAAGCACAACAGGTTTGCTGGCCAAATTTCGGAACGCTAACAGAGTGACCGTAGCACTAGTCTCGTGATTCCATCAAATTTGGTCCGTCGAACGGTGTAACACAGGTCTCTACGGCGAGGATTGCCCCATGTCGCAGGATACTGTTGTCGGCGTACTGACATTTTACTTTTGGCTTTAGGAATACTGGTGCCGCTGAAGGGACTCGAACCCCCGACCCCATCATTACGAATGACGTGCTCTACCAGCTGAGCTACAGCGGCACAGGATCTGAAGATC
>CAYODE010000041.1:0-22731 GCA_964402685.1 uncultured Aestuariivita sp.
GCCAGCGTGCGACGGATCAATTCGCCCACCCGAAGCTGTCGCTGAGAGGGACCTGGCCCATCATGAAACTTGTTCTTTCCCATGTCGCATCACTTACGCCTTGCATGGCCCTTTGCCAAGGCGTGCTGGCTTGGATAAGAGGTGTGGACCAAATTCAAGGAGCTCCAAAGACATGACACTGCTTCCCGGACTAGTGATCACCGGCGCATCAGGTCGGATGGGTCAGCAATTGGCGCAAATGATCACAGCAAGCGACAAGGCACGTCTTGTTGGCGCTGTCGAGCGTAGCGGGCACGCCTGGGTCGGCCAGGACCTTGGTGTCGCCATGGGTGGAGCGCGGTTGGGCGTCACTGTGACCGACGACCCGCTGGAAGCTTTTGCCCAGGCGCAGGGGGTTGTTGATTTCACAGCGCCTGCCGCGACCTTAGAATTTGCGAAACTGGCAGCCCAGGCCAGGTTGGTCCATGTGATAGGCACCACCGGCTTCACAGATGAGGAACTTGAAGCGTTGAAACCGTCGGCGCGGCATGCGGTGATCGTGCGCGCCGGCAATATGAGCCTGGGTGTAAATCTCCTGACGCAGCTCACCAGGAAGGTAGCTGCGGCGTTGGACGAGGACTTTGATATCGAAGTGATCGAGGCGCACCATAATCAAAAGGTCGATGCACCATCTGGAACCGCATTGATGCTCGGTGAAGCGGCCGCGGAAGGTCGTGGGGTCTCACTTGGCAATATTTCGGATCGCGGTCGCGACGGCATCACCGGCGCGCGAGAGACTGGACGCATCGGGTTCTCAGCGATCCGCGGCGGCGACATTATTGGCGAGCATGATGTGATGTTTGCGGGCCCAGGTGAGCGTATCATTTTGCGACATGTGGCGAGCGATCGCAGCCTTTTTGCGCGCGGTGCTCTACGTGCTGCACTTTGGGGGCAGGGCAAGCCACCGGGCGAATATGATATGTTGGACGTTCTTGGCCTGTGATGCCCTGACGGATCCACGCGGATCAAATTTTCTCTGAAAATTAATCCGAATCCTGTAAATGAACGTATCAAAGGTATCTTTATCGGGTTCCAGAGGACACTTGATTGATGCGTGGGGCGATTTTCACTTTTGTTTTCGCAGCGTTGGCGACACCGGCTGCTGCTGATTTTGCCAAGATTTCAGATGAATCGCAGTTCGTCGAAGTCGTGACAGGCAAGACACTGACGCGACCGCTCGTGCGGTTGCAGGTGACATCTAGCGGCGAGATTTCCGGCAAGGGCGCAAGCTGGCCTGTCACCGGGAATTGGAGCTGGCAAAACGGGTACTTCTGCCGAGATCTGGATTGGGGTGGAACCGATTTGGGGTACAACTGCCAAGAAGTGCGCGTGAACGACAACCGCATTCGGTTCACGTCTGATCGTGGAGCCGGCCAATCAGCGGTGTTTCGACTGCGCTAATCGCTGCTCGACGCGCGATTAAAAGTCGATGGCCAGTCCCTTTTTCTCCCAATCTCCGTAACGGACGGGCTCCGGACCGTCGCGACCACCAAGCTCTTTCGGCAGCGGTTTTTGGGCATCCGCTTGCTTACGACGCTCTTCGGCTTCGGCCAGTGCGCGCTGGGCGGCGGGGGGAAGATCGGTTCGGGGGCTCTCGCTCATGCCGGGTTCCTTTGTGGTCACTCCCTTGATATACGCGCGCTTCCGAATTGGGCAAGCATGGCAAGGCACATACCCTATGAGCGATACAGGTTTGAACGCACGACGGAGCGCCATTTACCTACTGGACCAGATTCTTGGCGAAGAGCGATTGATGTCCGAACTCTTATCTGCAGGCGCTCTGGACCGACTTGAACCGCAGGATCGTGCCCGCGCACAGCGTCTGGCCACCGAAACTTTGCGCGGATTAGAGCGGGCCGACCGCCTGCTACAAAAGCACTTGCGCAAGTATCCGCCGCTGACGGTCCGCAATGCACTGCGCATCGGCACTATTGAGCTTTGTCAGGGCGAAGCGGCGCACGGGGTCGTAAATTCCATGGTGTCCATCGTGTCCCGCCATAAACGTCATGGCGCGCTGAAGGGTTTGGTGAACGCGGTGTTGCGTAAAGTCGTGGATCAAGGGCCCAATGCCTGGTCTGCTCTGCGCGTGCCCCGTCTGCCCAAATGGCTAAGGTCACCCTTGGTTGAGGCTTGGGGGAGCGACGCCGTGATGGCCATTGAACAAGCCCAATTCGCTGGTGCTCCGGTTGATCTCAGCTTCGCCAAGCCAAACGAAGGGCTGATCAAGAAGCTAGATGGCCAAGTTTTGCCAACCGGATCTGTACGCTTGTCGGATGCGCGCCAGATCTCACTTCTGCCAGGTTACGATGAAGGCGCATGGTGGGTGCAGGACGCAGCGGCCGCGATCCCGGTCATGTGCCTCGATCCGCAACCAAACGAGCAGATCATTGACCTGTGTGCCGCTCCCGGTGGAAAGACACTGCAACTTGCGGCGGCAGGCGCAAATGTCGTTGCGGTTGATACGTCCGAAGCACGGATGGCGAGGGTCCGCGAAAACTTGGATCGTGCTGATCTGCGCGCGGAGTTAAAAGTGGAGGACGCGCTGGGTCAAACCGGCCAGTATGATGCGGTTCTGCTGGATGCGCCCTGTTCCGCAACGGGAACCATTCGTCGCCATCCTGACTTGCCCCACGCAAAGGACGGATCTGATTTTCTGGCGCTCTTTGAATTGCAGGCCCGACTTTTGGATCACGCCTGGACCCTGCTGCGTCCAGAGGGACGGCTGGTTTATTGCACATGCTCTCTCCTGCCCGATGAAGGGGAGGTGCAAATTGAAGAGGCCTTAAAGCGGTTGGATGGGATTAGTATAGACCGTCAGTCATTGGACCGTCCCGGGATCGAACGTAACTGGATCTCACCGGAAGGCGGTCTACGCCTACGGCCGGACTATTGGCCTGAATGGGGCGGCATGGACGGGTTCTACATTGCGGTTCTCCGCAAAGTCGCGTGATGGCGGAAGATCGGCGGTGACTTACTTCCGTCATGAAGCTATGATCTGACAAAACGCCATAGAGCGTATGAGGCAGAGTATATGTCACCTACATCCCGGCTGTCGGACAAACAGGCGCGGTTCCTCAATCGTCTATACGCACGGCTTAGCCGCCGGCAGAAATCCGCCATTGGGTTTGTGTCCTCGCCCGAACCCCGGACAATTGGCAGTTACGCGCGCGGACGTCAGTTGGTGGCTGGCAATTTACTCTTTTCTGGGTATCTGGTCGAAGCTCAGAATGCAGACCTTTGGTCGATCGATCCTCCCGACAGCGTCTACGCCGAAGAAATTCATGGGTTCTCCTGGCTGGATGATTTAGCCGCAGTCGGCGATGCAAGTGCCCGGGCACTTGCGCAGAAATGGCTCTTGGGCTGGATTGATCGATACGATGACGGGTCGGGCCCGGGATGGACGCCAAACCTGACCGGTCGCCGCGTGATCCGTTGGATCAACCACGCATTGATGGTACTACGCGGCATCGAAAAAGAAGAAAGCGAAGCATTCTATCGGTCCTTAGCGCGACAGACATGGTTTTTGTCGAAACGCTGGCCAGGTGCCGCACCTGGTCTTCCTCGCTTTGAGGCGTTGACCGGGCTCATTTATGCGGGCTTGGCTCTTGAGGGCAAAGAAGGACTGGCCACTCCGGCCATCGCGGCACTTGCCAAAGAATGTGATAGCCAGATCGATGCGGAAGGCGGCCTGCCCACCCGCAACCCGGAAGAACTGCTCGAAGTGTTTATGCTGCTTACCTGGGCCGCTGCCGCTTTGGGGGAGGCGGGACAGCCCGTTCCCCGCGCTCACACCGACGCCATAGCGCGTATCGCGCCCACGCTCCGTGCGCTTCGTCACTCTGACGGCGGGCTCGCGCGGTTCCATGGTGGTGGACGCGGTCTTGAAGGTCGCCTGGACCATGCGCTTGCAGTATCCGAAGTTAAAGACAGGCGGAGCGATGGTCTGTCGATGGGGTATGCGCGGCTATCAGGCGGTCGGACCAGCATCATCGTTGATGCCAGCAAGCCGCCAACGGGCGGTGCCTCTCTCAACGCGCATGCTTCGACTTTGTCCTTCGAACTGACATCGGGGCGCCGACCACTGGTCGTCAATTGCGGATCTGGTGCCAGCTTTGGGTTGGAATGGCGACGGGCGGGGCGGGCCACACCGTCGCATTCGGTGCTGTGCCTTGATGGATTTTCCAGTGCACGTCTGGGGGATGCGCCTTTGGGCAGTATGACCGAACCCTTGGTTTCTGGACCAACAGATGTGCCGTTCGAGACGACATCCGTAGGAGACGGGCTGCGTTTTGAAGGAGGGCACGATGGCTATGTGTCCGCCTACGGTTTGACCTATGCGCGCATTTTAGAGATGACATTTGATGGCCGGGGGCTTGCGGGAGAGGATATGCTTTTGGCTATCGAGGCAAGCGACAAACGGCTCTTTGACAAACGTCTTGATGGCACCAACCTCAATGGTATCCCCTATGCGCTGCGGTTTCATTTGCATCCCGATGTGGACGCCACCGTCGATTTGGGTGGAGCGGCCATTTCGATGGCGATGAAAAGTGGGGAGATCTGGGTTTTTCGCCATAGTAGTGCCGCGCATCTTAGCCTTGAAGCGTCTGTTTTTCTGGAAAAAGGTCGCCTTAAGCCACGCGCGACAAAACAGATCGTTCTATCTGGTCGGGCAATGGAGTATGCGACCTCCGTCCGGTGGTCGCTTGCCAAGGCGCAGGAGACAGCGATAGGGGTGCGCGATCTCAGCCGGGATGAGCTAGAATATAACGACTGACCGACAAGGCTGCCTGTTTACATGACCGATCTTCACCCAATTCGCCGTGCGCTTCTTTCTGTTTCTGACAAGACCGGTTTGGTCGATTTGGGAAAGGCTCTTTCCGAGCGCGGGATTGAGTTGCTCAGCACCGGAGGGTCAGCAAAGACGTTACGTGACGCCGGGTTGGACGTACGCGACGTCGCCGATGTGACCGGTTTTCCCGAGATGATGGATGGGCGTGTCAAAACTCTGCATCCAATGGTGCATGGCGGTTTACTGGCCTTACGAGACAATGACGCTCACGTCGCGGCTATGGACACGCATGGTATCAACGCCATCGACCTTCTGGTTGTTAATCTCTACCCCTTTGAGGAGACGGTCGCCAAAGGTGCAGATTACGACACTTGCATTGAAAACATTGATATCGGCGGCCCGGCGATGATCCGCGCGGCGGCCAAGAACCATGCCTTTGTGAATGTGGTTGTCGATGTCGAAGACTACGAGGCACTGCTGGCGGAGCTCGAAACGAACGATGGCGCGACGTCGTATGCGTTTCGGCAAAAGCTCGCGCAGACCGCTTATGCGCGTACGGGTGCCTATGACGCGGCCGTGTCGACTTGGATGGCCAGAGCTATTGGAGAGGCCGCACCGCGCCGTCGTGTGGTGGCAGGTCAGTTGGCCCAAACCCTGCGCTACGGTGAAAACCCACATCAGGCGGCGGCGTTCTACACCGACGGATCGGCACGTCCCGGTGTGGCCACTGCAAGGCAGCATCAGGGTAAAGAACTCAGCTACAACAATATCAATGACACCGACGCGGCATTCGAACTGGTGAGTGAATTCGCGCCTGCAGATGGACCGGCCTGTGTGATCATCAAACATGCCAACCCATGCGGCGCGGCGCGGGGGGAGACGTTGCAGGAGGCCTATCAAAAGGCGTTCGATTGCGACCGCACAAGCGCCTTTGGTGGCATTGTTGCACTCAACCAAAAGCTGGATGCAAAAACTGCGCGGGACATCACGGGGATTTTCACGGAAGTCGTTATCGCGCCTGAGGCGGATGAAGAAGCGGTCCGGATATTCGAAGAGAAAAAGAACCTGAGATTGTTGACAACCGGTGCTCTAGCCGATCCGCATGCCGCGGGTCTGGCCTACAAGCAGGTTGCTGGCGGATTGCTGGTTCAAGACAAGGACACCGGGTTCGTCGCTCCCGCAGACATGAAGGTGGTCACTAAACGGCAGCCGACGGAGGCGGAGATGGCGGATCTGCGGTTCGCCTGGATAATCGCCAAACATGTGAAATCCAATGCCATCGTTTATGTAAAAGACGGAGCCACGGTTGGGGTGGGCGCAGGTCAAATGAGCCGCGTGGACAGCGCGCTGATTGCAGCAAAAAAGGCCGAACGTATGGCTGACGCCCTGGGTCTGCCCGCGCCGTTGACACAAGGATCCGCCGTTGCCTCTGACGCGTTCTTCCCGTTCGCAGATGGCCTGATGGAGGCAGCTGCCGCGGGCGCCACGGCTGTGATCCAGCCAGGCGGCTCCATGCGTGACGACGAAGTCATTGCAGCCGCCGACGAAGCGGGGCTTGCGATGGTTCTGACCGGCATGCGCCACTTCCGCCACTAGGGCACTGCGATGAGATTGGTTTTTTTGTCAGCCACACTCGTTTTTCTGATCGATCAGATCAGCAAATACGTAATGGTTCATGTGCTGAACTTAAGCCAAGTGCGTGGGATTGACCTGCTGCCGCCCTTGCTCAGGTTCCGTTATGGTGAAAACCGCGGCATCAATTTTGGTTTGTTCGGGGATGCACCGGATCTGGTGCGCTGGGTGCTGGTCGCGTTTTCGATCGTTGTTGTGATTGGCGTCCTTTGGTGGGTCCGCCGGTTCCAACATAGCGTACTGATGCTGCTGTCCGCCGGTCTGCTCGTCGGCGGCGCACTGGGCAATGTGGTGGATCGCGTTGCATATGGATATGTCATCGACTTCTTGAATATGTCCTGCTGCGGTATCGACAATCCCTATGTATTTAATGTCGCCGATATCTTCATCTTTGCGGGCGCGATCGGTCTGATCTTGTTCGAGGGGCGCGCGCGCGGTAAAAAGGCCTCGTGACCTTGTGGGTGGGTTCCGCTAGTAAGAGCCCGAACGGTCTGGAGGGTGGCATGGTCTTGTCCCGAATTTGTCTCATCATGGCGGCGCTTGCTGTCGCTGGATGCTCGAACCAGGGCCTGCGCGATCTGCGCAACAACGGCTCGGGGCCAGACGAATTTTTGGTACTGCCATCCAAGCCGCTCGAAGCGCCGCAGAACTACTCCGAATTGCCCGCGCCGACACCGGGTGGAACCAACCTGACGGATCCTCAGCCTCAGGCTGATGCTGTGGCTGCGTTGGGTGGGCGTCCCTCTGCACTGGTGGATCAAGGCGTACCAGCTTCGGATGCAGGCCTTGTAAACTATGCAAGCCGCAACGGTGTACCTCAAGATATTCGCCAGACGACGTCTCAGGAAGATGAGCAGTTTCGCCAACGACGCGGCCGTTGGACCCAATTCCGGGTATTCCGCACAGATCGCTACAATCAGGTCTATCGTCCGCAGACCCTCGATTCCTTTGAAGTGGAGCGCCAGGCGCGCGGCAGTGGCGTTCCAACGCCGACCAACCCGCCTGAGTTCCAGTAAGCGCTCACAAATCCGCCAAGTGTCCTTGAATGCGCCCGTTGGAGGCGTAGGTTGCTATTCAACTTTCAGGAGGACAGCCCATGCTGCGTGCCATCACGCTTGGTTTTTTTCTTATCGCCGCTTCGGCGCAAGCGCAGAGCATAAGCGACACCGTCACGACCTATCAGCTGGACAACGGCATGGACGTGGTGGTGATCGAGGATAACCGCGTTCCGGTCGTGCAACATATGGTGTGGTATCGCGCCGGCGCCGCCGATGAGCCGATGGGCGCCTCTGGCGTCGCTCATTTTCTGGAGCATCTATTATTCAAGGCGACCGAAACACTCGAGTCAGGTGAACTGTCTGCGACAGTTGCTGCCAACGGCGGGCGTGACAACGCGTTCACAAGCTGGGACTTCACCGGCTACTTTCAGCGTGTTGCCTCAGACCGGCTTGAACTGATGATGCAGATGGAATCCGATCGCATGGTGAACATCCGCCTGACCGAGCGTGACATCATTACAGAACGTCAGGTGATCCTGGAAGAACGCAATCAGCGGGTCGAAAACAATCCGCGTGCCCTGTTTTCAGAACAAATCAACGCAGCGCAATTCCTGAACCACCGTTACGGCGTGCCTATCATTGGATGGAAGCACGAGATGGAAGAGTTGGATATGGATGATGTGATGGCGTTCTACAACCGCCATTATTCTCCAAACAACGCCATTCTGGTCGTGGCTGGTGATGTCGAGCCAGAAGAAGTGCGCCGCCTTGCTGACAAGTATTACGGTGTTATTCCTTCAAACCCCGATCTACCCGAACGCATGCGCGCTCAGGAGCCTCCACAATTGGCTGAGCGTCGTCTTACGTTCAAAGACCCGCGTGTCGCGCAACCTTATGTCAGTCGGTCATACTTCGCGCCAGAACGCGACAGCGGTGCTCAGGAAAAAGCAGCAGCCCTGACCTTCCTAGCCGAGATCTTGGGAGGTGGCACGACATCGTATCTTGTCGAAAAACTACAGTTTGAGACACAAACCGTAGTTTACGCCGGGGCCTTCTACAGTGGCATGGCTTTGGACGACACGACTTTTGACATCGTTGTTGTACCCGCGCCCGGTGTGAGCCTTCAAGAGGCCGAAGATGCGATGGACGCCGCCCTTGCGCAGTTTATCGAAGACGGTGTCGACGACGATCAACTTGAACGTATCAAGATGCAGCTGCGCGCCTCTGAGATTTATGCCCGCGACAATGCGGAAGGGATTGCGAACCGATATGGCCGGGCACTGACATCTGGGCTGACGGTTGAAGATGTGCAGGCTTGGCCCGACATCCTTCAATCCGTCACAGAGGCGGAGATTATCGAAGCGGCCCGCGCCGTGCTGCGCCGGGAAACGTCGGTCACTGGCTGGCTGATGCAGGAAGAGGAAGTGTTGCAATGACCCGGATTTTTTCTTTCATCACAGCTATTTGCCTGGCTGTGCCTGCATGGGCAGGAGTGGATATCAAAGAGGTTGAAACACAGGGTGGAATCGATGCGTGGTTGGTCGAGGATCATTCCATCCCCTTCATGGCGCTTGAACTGCGGTTTCGCGGCGGTACGTCGCTAGATCCACTTGAGGCACAGGGCGCAACGAATTTGATGGTTGGGCTTCTTGAGGAAGGGGCAGGAGACCTTGATGCGCGGGACTTTGCCCGCAGCTTGGAGTCCCTGGCGGCGTCGATCAGTTTTGACTCCAGTGACGATGACGTGTCCATCTCAGCACGTTTTCTGAGTGAAAACCGTGATGAGGCCATCGCACTTTTGAAACTCGCTCTGTCCCAACCTCGCTTTGACGAGGATGCGATCGAACGGGTGCGCCAACAGGTTCTGTCTGGGCTTCGTTCGGAAGCAACGGATCCGAATGATATCGCGGGAAAAACATTTCGGGCGATAGCATATGGCGATCATCCCTATTCCCGCCCGGGTAAGGGCACAGTTGAAAGCGTGTCCGCGCTGTCGCGGGACGATCTGGTCGCCGCCCATCAGGGCGCTTTGGCGTTGGACCGTGTCTATGTCGGTGCTGTTGGCGACATCACTGCGGAAGAACTGAGTGTCCTTCTGGATGATTTGCTAGGGGACTTGCCAGCCACTGGGACGCCTATCCCGGATCGTGCTGACATGACGTTGACCGGTGGCATGACGGTTGTACCGTTCGATACACCACAATCCGTTGCGCTGTTCGGGCAGGTTGGGATTGACCGCGATGACGAGGATTTCTTCCCGGCTTTTGTGATGAACCACATTCTGGGCGGCGGCGGGTTCGAAAGCCGCTTGATGACCGAAGTGCGCCAGAAACGCGGGCTGACTTATGGCGTTTATTCCTACCTTCTGCCTAAGGACCTCGCTTCTGTTTACATGGGCAGCGTTGCCACCGCGAATGACCGCATGTCGGAATCCGTGGACGTCATCAAAGCGGAATGGACGCGCATGGCAGAGGAAGGCGTGACCGCGGAAGAATTGAACGCGGCCAAGACTTATTTGACTGGTGCATACCCCTTGCGCTTTGACGGGCATGGGCGGATTGCCAGCATCATGACCGGTATGCAGATGCAGGGTTTGGGTGTGGATTATATCGACACGCGCAACGACAAGGTAAACGCGGTCACGCTTGAGGATGTTTCCCGTGTAGCGGACAGGGTTTTGCAGCCTGAAAACCTGCATTTTGTCATTGTGGGTCAGCCTGAAGGTCTGGAAACCGTCACAGACTAAAACTGCGGAACATGTCGAGTTGGGCGCAAGAGAAGTTCATTTTTCTTGCGCCCTTTCTGTGTGGACTCGACTCAAAACACCTGCAGCGCTAAATTGGAACAAAAGTAGAACATTTTAGCTGCCAATTGATTGAATGTCTAAACGTCGTGTCCTGTCTTTATGGTTTCCACGCCTTGGTGCGGAGCGTCTTATGCGCGCCGGGCACGCCGCTTTGGACATGCCACTTGCCGTTGTGACCGAAGAGAAGAATGCACAGGTGATCTCGTCGATCAATGTCGTGGGTGAAGCGGCTGGTTTGTATGTGGGCCAGCCTGTGCGCGATGCCCATGCGATGTGCGGCACGCTTTTGACCAAAGCTCGCAATGCCCCGGCCGAAGCACAGTTTCTCACGGCGCTCAGACGCTGGGCGGGCAAGTTCTCTCCCTGGGTGGCCGAAGAGGCGCCGGATGGTCTTATTGTTGATCTGACGGGGTGTGCACACCTTTTCGGGGGGGAGGCTGCGCTGTGCAGCGTGGTGCAGACCGATTGTGCCGATCTTGGCCTCAGCGTGCGGATGGGGATTGCCGATACCACAGGTGCGGCCTGGGCCTTGGCGCGGTATGCAGGCCGTGCGCCGGATGCGGACCGCTCAGGTGATGCGATCGATCAGGAGGCGCGCGCTACCCGCTCCCGTGCCGCGCGACGCAGGCATTGGACCAAGGGAGGCACAGCCCCCGATCTGCAGGTCGCTGCGGCGCAGGCTGCATCTATCGCGCCGCCGGGTCAGATGCACTCTGCCCTCAGTCCGCTGCCCGTTGCCGCACTGCGTCTGGATGCGGATACCGCCGCGCAGCTGGGCCGCCTTGGCTTACGTCGCATCGGTGAACTGCTTGGCCAACCGCGCGCCGGTCTGGCACGGCGCTTTGGCAAGGGTCTGGTCCTGCGTCTGGATCAGGCCATGGGCAGCGCGCCCGAGCCTGTCTCCCCTGCGCGTCCGCCTCATCATTTCGCGGTGCGTATGACCATGCCGGAGCCCATCGGTTTGGAAGAGGATTTGCTGGCTGCGCTTGATCGTATGCTGCCCCGGCTCTGCTCCCAGCTCGAAGCGCAGGGGCGGGGATTGCGTAGCCTGCGGTTCGAGGCACACCGCACTGATCAGGCGGCCGAAGTAATCACGATTGGGCTGGCGCGACCGGGGCGTGATCCCTACCGAATTAAACCGCTTCTGGCGATGAAACTGGGCGATATCGACGCTGGGTTTGGCATCGATATGTTGCGCCTAGAAGCAACAGAGACAGAACCGCTACACGCGCGCACCGCCACTGGCCACCGTGACGCCGGGCGGGCCGTCAACGCACGTCTTGCAGCCAATGATGCGGTGGATGATCTGATTGGTCGGTTGGGCGCACGCGTCGGGCTTGAGGTGATCACCCGCCTCCACCCGGCCTCCAGCCACATCCCCGAGAAGACCGCCAAACCGCTTGCCGCGGCCTGGTCCGAGCCTGCATCTGACTGGCCTGCGCCAGTCAATCCACGCCCGCTTTGCCTCTGGCGTCCCGAGCCGGTTCAGGCCGCAGATCACCCCCACTTGCCTGCCTCCTTTCGTTGGCGTGGGCGCGAGTGGCAGCTTGGGCAAGGCACAGGTCCGGAACGTATCGCGCCGGAATGGTGGCTGGATGAGCCCGACTGGCGCAGCGGTGTGCGCGATTACTGGGTGGTCACCACCGAAGAAGGGGAGCGGCTGTGGCTCTACTATGCCCATGGTGGCACGATGTCCTCAGGCTGGTTCTGCCAGGGCCGGTTCGCGTGATCTCACGCGCAGGGTTACATCCTTAGGGCATAGCGCCTAAGCCGCCGCGATACCGCCTTTAACAAACTCAGCTGCCAGATCGGCGTATTCCGCACGGCTTAGCCCGCGACCCGGACGATGCCACATGTAAAACCAGTTCAGGATTCCGAAGACTGTCATTGTCACGGCACGCAGGCGGTCCGCCTCCAACTCGGCGCGTTCCTGCGTCACGGCTTCAGACATGATGGACACCAATTGCCGTTGCAGATCGATCAGCGGTTTTTGCATTTCTGCCGGTAAAGTCGCCAGCGCATCCAGCTGCAACTTGTGCTCGGCATCCGCGTTCTCATAGGCCATCAGGATGGCGCGGATCAGCCCGGTCAGACCGTCATGTCGCGCAGCCTTCACCTCTTCGAGCAGATCGGACAAATGCGTGTCGAGGATGTCAAAAAGAAGCGCTTCCTTGCTGTCATAGTAATGATAGATCAGCGCTTTTGAGACGCCGCACTCCCGCGCGGCTCCGGTCATCGACGCCCGGTCATAGCCATGTGCAGCAAAATAGCCCGCCGCCCCTTTGCGAATGGCGGTGCGCTTTTCATCGTGATCCTTGGCGATCCCGCGTGGCATCAGTCTTTGGGACGGTTGTCGACGATCCGCACGGCCTTGCCCTGAGACCGCTCAACCCCACCGGGATCGGCGACGTCAATTTTGACCGACACGCCCACGCTGGCTTTGATCTTATGTGCCAGATCCGCAGCCGCATGGATGCGATCCTCATTGCCCGAAAAGCCTTCCGCCGCTTCAGTCAGGATGCGCATCTCATCCATCCGGTCTGGCCGCGTCAGCTCGATCTGGAAATGCGGTGCCAAACCTTTGACCGTCATGAGTTGCTCTTCGATCTGGGTGGGGAACACGTTTACACCACGTAGAATGATCATGTCGTCGCTGCGGCCCGTGACCTTTTCCATCCGCCGCATGGATCGTGCGGTGCCTGGCAACAATCGCGTCAGATCGCGGGTGCGATACCGGATAATCGGGAACGCCTCTTTGGAGAGCGACGTAAACACCAGCTCGCCCTTTTCCCCATCCGGCAGCACTTGCCCGGTCACCGGGTCAATGATCTCGGGATAGAAATGGTCCTCCCAAATGTGCAGCCCATCCTTGGTCTCCACACACTCATTCGCCACACCTGGACCCATCACTTCGGACAGCCCGTAGATGTCGACCGCGTGCATATCAAAGGCCTGCTCGATCTCTTGCCGCATGGCGTTCGTCCAGGGTTCTGCTCCGAAGATCCCCACTTCAAGAGAGCAATCGCGCGGATCAATGCCCTGGGCCGCGTATTCATCCAAAATGGACAGCGAATAAGACGGCGTGACCGTGATCCCTTTGGGTTTGAAATCCTCAATCAGGCGCACCTGTCGTTGTGTCATCCCGCCTGAGATTGGCACAGTGGTCAAACCCAGCGCGTCCGCACCCAGGTGAATGCCCAGACCACCGGTAAACAACCCATAGCCATAGGCGTTGTGCAACAGATCACCGGGCCGCAGACCCGAGGCGCGCAACGATCGCGCCACGACCTCCCCCCAGACGCCAAGATCATTTTCAGTGTACCCTACAACGGTGGGCTGCCCGGTCGTTCCCGACGAGGCATGGATGCGTGCCACCGTGTCTCGCGGAACAGCAAACATACCAAACGGATAGTTTGCGCGCAGATCCTGTTTCACCGTGAACGGGAACTTGGCCAGATCTTCTAAACTGGTCACATCGTCTGGATGTACACCTGCCGCATAGAATGCCTGCGTGTAATGCGGTACGTTTTCGTAAGCGTGTTTCAGCGACCATTTCAACCGATCAAGCTGCGTCGCCGCGATTTCATCGCGTGACGCAATCTCGATAGGGTTCAGGTCTTCCTTGCGTGGTGTTAGATCTTTCATCAGGCTTTCTCCAAGAGCAGCGCAATGCCCTGACCGACACCGATACACATTGTGCAAATCGCGCAATTCAGATCGTTATCGGTCATGGTGATGGACGCGGTCAGCGCCAGGCGTGTCCCAGACATGCCCAGCGGGTGCCCCAACGCAATCGCACCACCATGCGGGTTTACATGATCGGCAACATCCGGCAGGCCCAGCTGCCGCGTCACAGCAAGACCTTGCGCAGCGAACGCTTCGTTCAGTTCGAGCAGATCGATGTCGCCGATGGACAGGTTGTGCTGCGCCATCAGCTTTTCTGTGGCGGGCGCCGGGCCAATCCCCATTATCCGGGGCGGCACGCCGACGGTCGTCATACCGCTGATGCGTGCGCGGGGCGTCAGCCCGTATTTCTCGACCGCCGCCTCAGACGCAACAATGACCGCAGCCGCCCCGTCATTCACACCTGATGCATTGCCCGCCGTCACCGTGCCACCCTCCCGAAACGGGGTCGGCAAGCTGGCAAGTTTTTCCAATGTGGTCTGGCGCGGGTGCTCGTCGGTGTCGACGATTACAGGATCACCTTTGCGATGAGGAATAGTCACGGCCGTGATCTCTTTCGCCAGGCGGCCTGATGCGATCGCGGCGGCGGCCCGCTCCTGTGATCTGAAAGCGAATGCGTCTTGATCCGCGCGGGCGATATCGTAATCGGTTGCCACATTCTCGGCCGTTTCGGGCATGGAATCCGTGCCGTAATGTTTGTGCATTTCCCGGTTCACGAAACGCCAGCCGATTGTGGTGTCATAAATCTCAGCCTTACGCGAGAAGGCGGTATCAGCCTTCGGCATTACCAAGGGCGCGCGGGACATACTTTCCACCCCGCAGGCGATGACCACATCGGCTTCCCCTGTTTTCACCGCCCTTGCGGCGCTACCAACAGCATCCAGACCGGATCCGCAAAGTCGGTTGACGGTCGCGCCTGGGACTGTGTCTGGCAGCCCGGCAAGCAACGCCGCCATACGCGCAACGTTCCTGTTGTCTTCGCCCGCCTGATTGGCACAACCGGCCAGAACTTCGTCTACCGGCACGTTCGGATGATCTTTCATCACTGCGGCGATGACGTGGGCCAGCATATCGTCCGGTCGCACTTTGGACAGCGATCCGCCAAAACGGCCAATGGGTGTGCGAATGCCGTCGCACAGGTAAGCTGTTGTCATGTCTCTTCCTCGAAATGTTGGCCAGAGATGGTGCGGGACAACCCGCGAAATACTGCAACTTTGCGCCCGTCTTCGCCGGTCACTGTGACGTCATAGACGCCCGAACGTCCGGTTTTCGCGGTCTCTTGAGCTATTGCAGTCAACGTCTCTCCACCCTTGCCGGGGGATAGGAACGTGATTTGGTTTTCCTGGGCCACAGTAATCTTGTTGTAGCTGTTGCAAGCGAAAGCGAACGCGCTGTCAGCTAAGGTAAAGATATAGCCGCCGTGACAGATATAGTGGCCGTTCAGGTGATGATCCTGCACCTGAAACGACAACACAGCTGTACCGGGTCCTACGGAATCGAGGGTCATGCCCAGCCATTTGCTGGCGGCATCATTTTCCCACATCACGGCAGCACTCTTTTCGGCGCGGTCCTGCGGCGTCATCCCTCATCCTCCCTGGGCCGCACTCTGCATAAAACCGACCAAGCGGTCAAGAGTGTTGATTTTCTGAAAAAGGATCGGCATGCTGCGCGCCACATCACAGGGGGAGTCGATCAATGCTCAGACCAGCCAGCTATGCCGTTTTCAAATGGATAGAACCGGGCCCGGACGCGCGACCCGTGATCGGGCCAGTTACCGGGCATCAGATCGCCGAGGCTGGCGGCGCACCGCTGGATGTGCAGGCGATGTTAGAGTGGGCGCGGAATGTGGGCGGCCCGGCCTTGCGGGCGATGACTTTCCACGAACGCGCCAAGATGATCAAAGCCTTGGCGCTCTATCTGATGGAGCGCAAGGAAGAGCTTTACGCGATCAATCCTCTCACTGGTGCGACGCGCCGGGATGGCGCGGTTGATATCGAAGGGGGGATTGGCACGATGATGGTCATCGCCTCCAAAGGACGGCGGGAGATGCCGGACGGTCACGTCTATGTCGATGGAGGCATCGAAGGGTTGTCGCGGTCGGGCGGATTTGTCGGCCAGCATATCGCCGTACCACTGCAGGGCGTGGCTGTTCACATCAATGCCTTCAATTTTCCCGTCTGGGGCATGCTGGAGAAGCTGGCGCCAACGCTGCTGGCCGGCATGCCAGCCATTGTCAAACCCGCCACGCAAACCTCCTATCTGACCGAGGCGTGTTTCCGCATGATCATCGAGTCCGGCATTTTGCCGCCGGGCGCGGCGCAGCTGGTCGTGGGTGGCATCGGCGACATGCTCGACCGGCTCGGACCACAAGATGCTGTGGCCTTCACCGGCTCTGCGGACACCGCTCTGATGCTGCGGCAAAATCCAAACCTCATGCGCAATTCCGTCCGTTTTCATTCAGAGCAAGACAGTTTGAACGCAACAATCCTTGGCTCCGACGTCGCGCTAGGCACCGCTGCCTTTGATCAGTTCATCAAAGAAACCAGCAATGAGATCACGGTCAAAGCGGGACAGAAATGCACAGCCATCCGCCGTATCATCGTTCCCGACGCCATGATTGACGCCGTATCCGAGGCGCTCGTTGCAAAGCTGGCTGGGATTTCAGTTGGTGATCCGACTTCGGATGATGTCCGCATGGGCGCGCTCGCATCGCTGGACCAGAAGTCTGACGTACTCTCCAAGATGAAGTCGCTGGCAGGTGAGACCGTGACGCTGACAGGAGATCCGCAAACGCTCGACTTGGTCGGCGCTGACGCGACCGGCGCGTTTTTGAAACCGACTCTGTTGCGGTGCGATGATCCCGATGCGGCCAGTGCTGTGCATGAGCTTGAGGCATTCGGCCCGGTCTCCACAATCATGCCTTATCGCGATTTACCCCATGCCAACGCGCTGGCGAATCGTGGTGGCGGGTCGCTTGTGGCCTCTCTGGTGACTGACGATCCCCAGATCGCACGAGACGTCACGCTGGGCTCTGCCGCATGGCACGGACGCCTCTACATCACTGGGGCCTCAAACGCGAAAGAAGCCACAGGCCACGGTGCCCCGTTACCGCATATGGTGCATGGAGGACCGGGCCGCGCGGGTGGCGGGGAGGAACTGGGCGGTGTCCGTGGCGTTCTGCACTACATGCAACGCACAGCGATACAGGGCAGCCCGGATGTGATAAGCGCAATCACCGGTCAGTGGATGCCTGGTGCGACTGAGACGACTGGCCCTGCCCATCCCTTCCAGCGCACCTTCAACGAGATCGAGATTGGAGAGACGCTGCACACCGACCCGCGCATCGTCACGCTGGAAGATATCGAACACTTCGCCCATTTCACTGGCGATACGTTCTACGCTCATATGGATGAGGATGCCGCCAAGGCGAACCCATTTTTCCCGGGCCGCGTCGCGCATGGTTACCTACTGCTCAGTTTCGCCGCTGGCCTGTTCGTGCAACCCGATCCGGGGCCCGTTCTGGCCAATACCGGGCTGAACGGACTGAGCTTTCAGAAACCGGTCAGCCCCGGTGACACGGTCCAAGTGCGCCTGACCTGCAAACGCAAAACTCAGCGCACCGATACCTATGGAGAGGTCGCGTGGAATGTGACGTTGACCAATCAGGATGCGGAGCAGGTTGCTGAATATGAACTGCTGACGATGGTGAGCTATGATCGCGTAGACTGACTTCGTAGGTCGGCCTCTGGCGCGCGCCGGCCGCTTTTCAAAGGGGTGCCAAGCGGTTACACCCGATCTCCATGGATCCGTTGCAACCCCTCATAGATGCTCTGCATGGGCAAGGCCGCTTACGTGTGTGGTCTCTTGTGATTACTGTCTTTGGTGATCTGGTCCAGCATCGGGGCGGTGTGATTTCCACCGCCAGATTGGGTGCAGTGATGTCCCGGATTGGCATTGAACCAGGTACGTTGCGGACGGCGCTGTCTCGGTTGGGACGCGACGGATGGGTCGAAAGCGAACGTGCGGGCCGGACCAGCCTGTATCGCCTCAGCCCGCAAGGCGTGGCGCGGTTCGCGCCGGCAACAAGTTTGATCTACGCTGCCCCGCAACAGGGTCCGGTCAGAGAGTGGTCGTTGTTTGTCAGTTTTGACGGCGTGTCCCAGCAAGTTGGTCTTGTCCCCGCAGGCCATGCGCCCGAAAGCGCAGACTGCGTCGTAACGGGCGTGCTCGATCAGCTGTCCCCGGTGTATCGTGGACGCTTTTTGGGAGAGGATATGCGGACGGCGCTTTCCTCGCTGGCGGCTGATATCGAGGCGCTTAATACGAGTGGTTTGCAGGATCCGCTTGATGCGGCGGCGGCTCGGGTCTTGTTGATCCACCGCTGGCGTCGGCTAGTTCTGCGTCACCCTGAACCTGTTCCTGATTTGCTGCCTCAGGACTCCCCGCTGAAAAACCCGCGGGCCGCGGTCGCCGAGGTATATCGTGCCCTGAGTCCCCTGGCCGAGGCCTGGTTGGATGCTGAGCAAGACGGCTTACCAGCGATGCCCGCCGCTGACCCGAATGTCACGCAACGCTTTAGCGGATTCGTCGGGACTTGATTTCACAGCCTTTCGCAGCAACTCTAGCGCTATGACAGTGCAGCACCCTATCGGCATGGCGCCGCCTCAGGTTTCGTTTGATCGGCGCGAGCTGTCTGTGATCCTTGGGTTGTACGGACGTATGGTTGCTGCAGGCGAATGGCGCGACTACGGCATCTCCAGCCTCCGCGACTGCGCCGTGTTCTCCGTTTTTCGCAGAACCGCAGAAAACCCGCTTTATCGCATCGAAAAACATCCCAAGCTGCGCAATCGCCAGGGGATGTATTCGGTCATCGGCATGGATGGTCAGATCTTGAAAAGGGGTGCCGATCTGAAGTCGGTTCTGCGCGTGCTAGAGCGCAAACTGATCCGGGCAGTAGAGTAGGCCCCGTTTAGCTCAGCCGTTTATGCGCCGTCACGGGTCCGTCCCCTGCAGTTTGGATTCGTTTAATCGCCGTATCTAGGTCTTCGAAGTTAGTCGACATCGTATGCGCGTTTGTGTGCAGGATCTGGTCGGGGCTGGCCACCCAAGCGACATGCCCCTTCCAAAACAGCAGATCACCGCGACGAGGTACTGCGCCCTTCGGCAGTGCGGCGCCTAGGGCCCTTTCTTGTTGATCACTGTCCCCCGGGCACACAATTCCGCAAGCCAGACAAGCGGCTTGGACCAGGCCTGAACAATCGAGCCCAGCACGAGAATTCCCGCCCCAAAGATACGGGGTGCCCAAGAACAGCTCAGCGACCTCAACAGGATCGACAAATAGCGCCTCCAAGGGCTTGAGATGTTGCCGCGGTACAAACCCGGACAACGTTTCTGCGAAATCACCGCTTTCGGCATCGACCACCAAACGTGCACCAAAACTCAGTTCAGCGCGGTCCGGGCTTTTCATGTCTGCGCGCTCATAGAGATGCGATGCGGGTACGCACACGAAATGAGTAGGTGTGCTAGGGGACGCAAGCGCAGTTTCCGCCACATATCCCACATAGCCGTCTTTTTGGCTCTGAACGAATGCGGCACCGTGATGCCGCTCCAAAACGTCGACCGGGTCGCCCAAGAGCAGCTGTCTGTCGCGCGGACCCTCTGGGCTGCGCAAGAGATCCACCAACGGAACACCTATTTGCATCGGATCTGGGATTACGCGGCTGCGCCCACTGCTGTCGTTTGGCAGGTGATCAGCCATCACACGCGCGTTCGCCGGGGTGAGGCGTGGGTCGCTCACAGGTCTAACAGTTGGGGCAGGGCGGCCAGAACGGCGCGCGCGCCTTGTCCGACGCCACCTTTAGGGCGAGCCGGGGCTGCGCTTGGCTGCCAGCCATAAATGTCAAAATGCATGTACCGTTCAGTTTCGGTGACAAAGCGTTTCAGGAAAAGCGCGGCGGTAATCGATCCGGCAAATCCGCCCTTCGGCGCGTTATCCAAATCCGCAATGCCGGGTTCGATCATCTTTTCATAAGGCGCATGGAAGGGCAGGCGCCAAACGGGGTCGGCTTGTGTCGCAGCCGCTTGGTAGAGGGCCTCTGAATCGGCCTCGATGTTCGTGTAAAACGGCGCCAGGTCCGGCCCCACCGCCACACGCGCCGCGCCAGTCAGTGTCGCCATCGAAATGATCAAGTCCGGTGCGCTTTCATCTGCCAGCGCGAGCGCATCAGCCAGAACCAGCCGTCCTTCGGCATCGGTGTTGTTAATCTCTACCGTCAGACCTTTGCGTGAGGTCAGAATGTCCTGAGGTCGAAATGCATCTCCTGAGACTGAGTTTTCGACCGCAGGGACCAGTACACGCAGCCGCAACGGCAGGTTCAAGGCCATAATCATACGTGCAAGCCCCAACACAGTGGCTGAGCCACCCATGTCTTTCTTCATAAGACCCATCGACCCGCCGGGTTTCAGGTTTAACCCGCCCGTATCGAAACACACGCCTTTTCCGACCAGCACCAGATTGGGGCCATCTGATCCCCAGGTGATATCGATTAATCTTGGTGGGGTCATTGATGCACGACCAACCGTATGGATCATCGGAAAGTTCTCGGAGAGGAGGTCATCTCCCGTTGTTACGTTGATCTCTGCTTTGAATTCTCCAGCAAGCTTACGGGCGGCATCCTCAAGCGCGTCCGGCCCCATGTCCGAGGCCGGTGTGTTGATCAGATCGCGGGTCAGGACCTCGCCAGCCGCAATCGCTTCGATGCGCGCGGCGTCGACACCGCTGGGGGCGACAAGTCCAGGGATATTGTGCTTTTGATCGCGGTAGCGGTCGAAGCTGTATCCTGACAGGAGCCATCCTAGCGCCTCAACTTCCGCCACTTCGGGATCGAGGCCGGCGATGATCCGATAGGTCCCCTTTGGCAGTTTCACTGCGCCCGCGGCCAAGGCGAACCGTCCGCGAGACCGTGCTTTTGTCGATCCGATGCCAACCACTGCCTGAGCGATCGAGCCGTCGGCTGCTGGCAGAGATAGAGCGCTTCCAAGGCCCGCTTTGAACCCGTGTGTCGCTACCCAACTCTGTGCGGCAGGCGCCTGATCAGAAAGCCACTCGGAAAACCCATCCTCATCCAAAATGGTCAGTGGAATGGCGTCGTCGGTGTCAGGCGCGAATGTGAGGCTCATGAAATGGCAGACCTTTTGGCGTGAGTGTGACCTTATGCAAGGTAACTGGCCTGCGTCTGCCTGCAAGCGCTCAGATCGACATATCCTGCAAATCCCACACGGCGGTCAAAGATCGCTCTCCTACCCGGAGCAAGCGCGCTAAAGTAGCTGCAGCGGCAACGGCGTCATTGTTGTCGATTGCTGTCGTCACATCGAGCGCAACACACGATAGCCGGGTCATGCCAACCTGATTGGCAATAGCGACCAGAGATCTGACGTCTTTGCGCAGACCCGGCCAATTCCCCTCCCGCCAATATTTTTCACATCGGGCCATGCGTACCGCCATTTCCTCAACCGCGCGGCAAACCACGTCTTCGGCGTTTGCCTCACCCATCTGGTGATAGAGCGTCGACAAACGTTCCGGATCCAGGCGAACCTGTTCCGCCAGTATTAGCGTAATTACCTTTTCCACCAGACCTCACCCTTCGACCATGCCCCCACGGCGGAACAGACACTGTCCTGTCTTTGTTTTTAAAAGGTTGAGCTTGCGCTGAGTTATCTGTCGAATTTTTCTGAAAATGAATGGATAGCTTCAGACATGGCGGTTTGAAACACCACAATAGTACACCGAGACGGCACCAACATGCACGTTGCTCAGCGGCCAGTGGCCGTGTGATCTGCGTGTCTCGTCGGCGGGCCGACTAGACCATCAGTGTTCCGGTGTGCCCATCAGTATGCGCGCGAACACAAGGACGGCCGAGCTTTTTTACAAGCTCTTTCAAAGGTGTGCCTAGAAACTGTCCTGTGCACACTTCTTTGCCGTTATCCACGCTTTTGAACACAAGCCGGCCATCCCGGAAGGCAACTGAAAAGCCTTTGCGCTGCAAACGTGAGTGAAGATCACTCCAGTCATGCGCACTATTGATCGCCGGAACCATGAAACTGCGCAGCAAACAGGCCGTTTCACTATCTATCGTCACACGCTCGGCTGCGGCGTGCAGACGTTCGTCTTCAAACATCTCCGTCTCCTATCCCGAATGAAAGTCTGCCTCGAATTCTTGTTGTGGGGCTAGTGAAACCTGAGATTGTGTCTGAAATCAGTACAATAGGTTAATGTGTCATAAGACTGTTGCAAATAATCCGCGATTTTCGAGGTGCGGGAGGGAGCGGAAGCAAAAAAGGGCGCTCAAACGGCGCCCTTTTCAGCAGGTTTAAGGTGCGATTAACCCTTTTTGAGAACTTCGCGGCCCAGCAGTTCCGCAATCTGAACCGCGTTCAATGCAGCACCTTTGCGCAGGTTGTCCGACACGCACCAGAGGTTCAGACCGTTGTCGATCGTGCTGTCCTGGCGGAGACGGCTGATAAAGGTCGCGTAATCGCCCGCACTTTCGACGGGTGTCACGTATCCACCCTCTTCACGCTTATCGATGACCATGATGCCCGGCGACTCCCGTAGGATGTCACGGGCTTCATCTTCGTCGAGAAACTCTTCGGTTTCGATATTGATCGATTCCGAGTGGCCGACGAAAACCGGAACACGCACACAAGTCGCAGTGACCTTAATCGACGGGTCGACGATCTTCTTCGTCTCCGCCACCATCTTCCACTCTTCCTTGGTCGAGCCG
>CAYODE010000042.1:0-22663 GCA_964402685.1 uncultured Aestuariivita sp.
TCCGGCACTTTCAATGCGGCGGTCACTTCCCACGGAATGGTTGTGCCATCGATCACCCCTTTGGAGAGGCCCTCGGACACCGCTGGCACTGGCATGCCGACAGGTGTTGCACCCAGCAAAGTCAGCAGCGAGTTGACCGAGCGGGAGCCGCCACGGATCTTCATACCCTGCAGATCTTCGGGTGTAGACACCGGATCTTTCGTGTGGATCAGGCCAGGTCCGTGCACCCAGGTGCCCAGGATGTGCACATCCTTGAACTCGGTGTCCTTCATGTGAGTTTCAAACATTTCCCAATAGGCACGCGAGGCCGCACGGGCGTTTGTCATCATAAAGGGAAGCTCAAAGACTTCGGTGCTGGGGAAGCGACCGGGTGTATATCCCACAACCGTCCAGACAATATCGGCGACGCCGTCAATTGCCTGGTCCATCAGCTCTGGCGGCTTGCCACCAAGCTGCATCGAGGGATAGCGCTCGACCTTGATCCGGCCGCCGGACGCTTCTTCGACGTTATCTGCCCAAACATCCAGAACCAGTTTTGGCACGTTGGCCTGCGCCGGCAGGAATTGGTGCAGCTTGAGGGTGACTTCCTGTGCTGTGGCGCTTGTTGCCATCGCGCCCATGCTGAGTGCAGCAATCGCAGCGCCGGCAGCAAAACCCAGCAGGGTTCTCCGTTTGGTCATTGGTATCCTCCCTTTTGACCTTTATTGGAGCGGCCCAGCACAGGACCGCCCATTTTTAGTTGGACGCTTTGTACTCTTCCATCAGAGCACGCGCCTCTTCAATCAGAGCCTGCCCGTCAATGCCCTGGGAGTCCATATCGGCGACCCATTTGTCATAGACAGGTTGTGCAAGCTCAATCCACTCGGCCGTGTCGGCCTCACTAATGGTGATGATGTTGTTCCCAGCATCCCATGCCAATTCACGCGCTGGACCGTCTGCGCTGGCCTGCGTCGTTCCTGCAAAGACCGAGAACTCGAGACCTGAGTTATCGTCGATCACCTTTTGCAGATCGGCGGGCAAGCTTTCATACTTCCCTTTGTTCATCGCGAGAACGAAGGTGATGTTGTAAAGTGCCGGACCTTCGAATTCGGTGTGGTTGTCCACCAGTTCTGCCACCTTCAACGCAGTGGTGACTTCCCACGGGATTGCGGCGCCATCGATAACACCTTTTGACAATGATTCCGGGATCGCCGTCACGGGCATGCCAACCGATGTCGCACCCAGTTCGTCCAAAAGCTGTGTAACCATCCGCGACGCGCCGCGCACCTTGAGGCCTTCCATGTCTGCCGGAGTTTCAACCGGACGGCTGGTGTGCAGCATTCCCGGACCGTGCACCCATGTGCCGAGGATCTTCAGATCTTTGAAATCCGTGTCCGCCATGTGCTTTTCGAACATTTGCCAATAGGCGGCGGAAGCGGAGGCCGCATCGGTTGTAAAGAACGGCAGCTCAAACACCTCGGTTCGGGGGAACCGACCCGGTGTAAATCCGTTCACGCCCCAGACGATATCCGCCACGCCATCAATGGCCTGGTCGATCAATTGCGGTGGCGTGCCGCCCAATTGCATCGAAGGGAAACGCTGGATTTCGATCCGCCCGCCAGAAGCCTCTTCGATGTTGTCCGCCCAGACATCCAGCACGAGTTTTGGCACATTAGCTTGCGCCGGCAAGAATTGATGCAACCTCAGCGTCACCTCTTGCGCAACTGCCGATGTCGCCATCATTCCGGCAACCGCAACGCCTCCCATCAGGCTCATCAAAGTTCTACGAGTCGTCATGTCAAAACCTCCCTGTGACATGGTTCCCGACGGATCATTGCGCCGGGGCAAGTTAAGTCCGGTCTTTCGGACCAATCAAGGTTCAGTTAAGCCAAATAAGGAAATTCCCACTTTAGTTAACCAAACTGGTAATTATCTTGCATGGTGGCGGCATTATTGTGCCAACAGCGATATATATTGCATCCGATGCATCAGGTAGAATCGGCGAGTTACACGCGGTCCCCCCTTGTTTCGGAAGAAACAGCCCCTTCCAAACCTGTCGAGCCGTAGAGCCAATCGATCTGATCATACCAGTCCTCAGCTCCCCGGGCGCTCATCACCGCATTGCGAAGGGCGGCATGAGCATCCGCAGGGTGATAGACATGATCGCCGATCTGACGTGATTGCAATTGCACCCGCGCGGTACGAAGGCGACGCCGATCCTGATAGGCATGAAGTGCTGTGGGCAGATCATCGGACCTTCCCAACTCGTGCGCCAGACACACGGCATCCTCCATTGCCATGCAGGCCCCTTGCGCGAAGTATTGCAACATCGGGTGCGCCGCGTCTCCTAGCAGAGCGACCCGGCCATCCACCCAATTCATGATAGGATCGCGATCGCATAGAACCCAAAGTTTCCAATCATTGCCCTTGTCGATAATTTGTTGAGCCTTGGGATGAACATGCTCAAATCCCATTCGCACCTCATCATGACTGACGGGCTTTCCGGCAACCGGCTCCGGCGCATCGTTGTGATAGGTGACAACCAGGTTAAAAAGCTTCCAGCCGCTCAAAGGGTAGTGCACGATGTGGCACTTGGGGCCGGCCCAGAGCGTTGCTGCATTCCAACGCAGGTCTTCTGGCATCTCCTCGACGGGAATAACTGATCGATAGGTGGTGTGGCCAGACACACGAGGAGCACCATCGCCAACCAACTGTTTGCGTATGTTTGACCAAAGCCCGTCTGCGCCGATCAATGCGCGACCTTTCACAGTCTCACCCGACGACAGGCGGGCAGTAACCGTTGTTTCGTCTTGATCGTATCCTGCAACCGCCGCGTTGGTGCGCAGATCAACCAGATCATGTGCCTCGCAGGCTTTGAGAAAGACACCGTGCAGGTCACCGCGATGCACCACAGCATAAGGATTGCCAAAACGATGACGAAACGCGTCGTCCAATGGGATGCGTGTGATCTCTTCGGCCGTAAGCGCGTCCATCAAACGCAGGTTGTCGATATAAACGGCCATGTCCCGCGCCGCGTCCCCAACTCCCAGATAGTCGAATGCATGAAATGCATTGGGGCCCAATTGGATCCCGGCGCCGATTTCACCCAACTGGGCTGCCTTTTCGAGGACAGTTGTTGCGATCCCCTTTTGCGCCAGACCGATGGCCGTCGCCAACCCGCCGATACCACCGCCCGCGATCAGGATGCGGTCTGACATGGGTCACTCAGCATCCGTTATCGTCAAGCTGATAGGGTCTAAACCATCAACTCCACCGATTATCGCGTCACCCGCAACAACCGGACCAACCCCCGCAGGCGTACCCGTCATAATCAAATCGCCCGGACGCAAGTGATAGAATTTCGAGAGATCGGCCACGATCTCGTCCACCTTCCAAATCAACTCTTCAAGCGTGGCGTCCTGTTTGGTGTCGCCATTGACCTCAAGCCAGATACGTTGCTGCGCGACCGCGCCGAAGTCGGCAGCCTTGGTCAGTGGCGCAAAGACTGCGCTGCTTTCAACATCCTTTCCCAGATCCCAGGGACGTTGTTTGTTACGTGACGCGATTTGAAGATCCCTACGTGTCATATCCAAACCACAGCCAAAGGCGTAGATGGCTGCCAACCCCTCTTCTTTTGAGCATTGAAATACAGGCGATCCGATTGCCATCACCAATTCCATCTCGTGATGGAAATTCTCGGTTCCCGGCGGGTAAGCCATGCTGGCCCCGGTCATCACCGCATTTGCTGGTGATTTGGTAAAATAAAACGGCGCTTCTCGATCAACTTCAAACCCCATTTCGGCGGCGTGTGCAGCATAGTTTCTGCCCACGCAAAAGATCCGCCCTATGGGGTAACCACCGGTTTCTCCGTTAACCGGAATGACCGGGACATCCGGCAGGTCAAACAACAAGCTCATTTCGCGCGTTCCTCGTAATAGCCCAGCTTTTCTTGTAGGGGGCGGTCATGAACGCGGATCAAGAAGCTTTCTTCATCCGCAGTGTGGGTCATGTCAGCAAAAACCGGTGCCGTGAACGTATCTTTTGGGCCCCAGTGAATGGTCTGCCCATTGATCACTGATGTGCCATGTCCTTTAACCACGTGGAACGCGGCAGAGGCTGACCGTAGTGGGGGCGAGTCGGTCTGACCTGCCGCAAGCATCATGGCCGTGAAGCCCATCGTCGGGAGGACATCCTGACCTGTTTCCGGATTGATGAAATCCAACTCTGCCAAGGGCCCATCGCCGTACTTCGCCATTTCGCGCAGTGCCTCTTCAGTTTGAACCCAAGGATACCGCATCATCGGATAGCGGCGCACCGATGAGTTCAAGCGTCGGGAGGGCGCCAGACCCGCAGCGCGGTATTCCACCGCCGAGGCGTCAGGCCGGTTGCGTTGGGCCTGCAACTCTCCTTCGATCGCATAGGAGCCTTCAAGGTAGACAAACAAGGGCAAGTCCAGCGCATCGAGCCAAATCACCGGCACGTCTCCATCATGGCCGTGATCATGCCAATCACCACCAGGGGTCAGCACCAGATCCCCGTCTTCCATGGGCAGCTTTTCCCCATCAACAACGGTATAGCCACCGCTGCCCTCGACAATGATCCGCGCGGCCGAAGGAGTATGTTTATGTGCCGGGGCGCTCTCCCCGGGCAACAACAATTGCAAACCCAGATAGATCGACGAGGTTGCCTGCATTGCGCCTGTGCCGCGACCAGGGTCTGAAAGAACGAGCACTCGGCGTTCCGCCTTTTCAACGGGTGTCAATTCACCCGCGCGCATCAGAAGCGGGCGAACAGCATTAAACGACCAATGCCCAGACTGCGTCACCGGGTTGGGAGCATCGTGCGGTAGCACGTTGCGCATCATCGGCCAAAGGGGCGCCACACCCGCTTGGGTCATTGCGTCTTTGTAATCGTCCGGAAGCTCATCCAGCGTTCCAAGCTGTTCTGACATCGGATCCTCCCCTATCCTCTGATCATTTACTATGTATGCTTACTATATGTATGCATGTCAATCTGAACATCTGGCTGCAGAGTGGATGCCGCGTGTTCAACTCAAAAGGTTCGCACCACGCAGCTGCCTTACCATCAATTCACAATCCTAGTTCCTTCAAACGGCTTTCCTGACGCGCTGCAAGCGCATCGATTTCGGAAATTGTCTCAGCCGTCAGCCCGGCTCCCGGTTTGCGCAGCGTTGCGTGTTTGATAATCCCCTGCCGCGCAAGAGAGTGCTTGCGGATTGCAAGCCCCATACCAGGTTGCGCCTCGTACCGGATCATCGGCATATAGGCGTCGAAGATATCGCGCGCACGATCCAGATCTCCGGCTTGGAAAGCGCCCAAGACCTGCCGCATCATTTCTGGGTACCCAAATCCCGTCATTGCACCATCTGCACCCCGCAACAACTCTTCCAGCAGATACATCCCCCCATTTCCACACAGGATTGATATCCGGCGCGACCCTGCGTCAGAGGCTTTGCGCAGCGCCGTGATCTTTTCCAGACCCGGCCAATCTTCATGTTTGAGCATTACGCAGGTTGGGCAGTCTTCGACGATTTTGAGGACAACCGATGGGGAGATATGCACACCTGTCGCAAGCGGAAAATCCTGCAGGACAAACGGGATCTCACCCAATGCATCAGCCGTGTTTTGAAAATAGCTGACAACCTGTGCATCGGTCTGCAATCCCATCGGCGGCGCCACCATGACGCCTGTCGCACCGGCATCCATGGCTTCATTGCTCAGCGCCGTCATTGCGGAAAACCCGGGCGCGGACACCCCGACAATGACCGGCACGGCACAACGCGACGTGACACGCTGAACAACCGCAACAGATTCCGCCGCCGACAGCTTACCAGCTTCGCCCATCATGCCCAGGATCGTGAGGCCATTGGCGCCTTTTTCGATGTAGGCGTCGATCATGCGATCGATGCTTTCGAAATCAAGCGTGCCGTCCGGCAGGAACGGCGTGGCGGCGATGGTGAAAACACCTTGGGTCGTTTCATCAAGCATGTTCGGTTCTTTGCACTTTGTGAGACAGAGTCAGACAGATTTGCCCCAGGGCCATACTCACGGCTGCCTGAGTGGGTTCCACAATCGGCAGGCCGGTCGCGTCCTGCAACGGGTCGCGGTAGCGGGCCATGCCCGCACAGCCCATGATCAAAACATCCGCCCCGTCTTCGTCCCGCAGCCGGTTGCCGGTTGCGATCATGGCATCCAGGCTTTTCCCATCATCGGCCAGATCCGCCACACCTAAACCAAGAGCGCGGTCGCCTGCCAGCCGATCCAAAACTCCCATGGCGCCAAAAGCACGAAGGTGACGTGGAATCGAGGTCGGTAGAATAGCTATGACGCCAAACTTTTGACCTAATGTAAGAGCCGTCATAACAGACGCTTCTTGGATGCCGACTACGGGGCGGGACGTTTGATCGCGCAAAGCATGCAACCCAGGATCACCAAAGCACGCGATCACATAACCTGCCGCATCGTTTTGTGCTGCGGCCAGTTCCAGCATCGGCGCGATGGTCAGGTCGGCCTGTTTTTGAGATTCAATGCCAGGCGGCCCCTCGGCCAAGGTAAGGCAGCGAATGGGAATGCCAAAACTACGCAGAGGATCAATGGCGGTATCGATCCCGTCGGTGACCGTCTGCGATGAGTTTGGGTTGATAACGATCAGCGAGCTCATGCACCGACCCGTGTCGCGGATTGAATCTCGATCTGATAGCCCTCTGGATCGTTAAACACGAACGCTCGGATCCCGATTTCATCGTTTACGAAGAGTTCGGACAAACCGTCCAGTTCATTGGATTGAGCATAGGCGTACCAGTCATCCACATTGGGAACGCGGATGCACAGCTGCACAGGTTTGATCGCTGCCCATTTGTTCATGCCCTTCGTCTCGTCCACCAAGCCAACATGCGCACCCGGACAGATCCGGTAGATCTTACACCAGCCTTGGTCGATCGCCAGCGGCAGTCCGAGGACGTCCTCATAAAACCGCATAGCCTTCGGCAGGTCCCGATAATAAAGGAACGTGATCGCCAATTCATTACTAGCGTCTGGTCGGTTGGTTTTGCTTACGCTCAACTGGTCTGTCCTTTTGGTTGTGTCGCCAATGCCGGTCGGTCGATCCACTTGCCGCTTCCCGGCGCGCCGAAGAATTCACCGTTTTCGACAAGCGTCCGCCCCCGGACGATGACGCGTTCTGGCCAGCCCGTCACACGATATCCCTCCCAAGGATTGTACCCGACATTGTCGTGCAGATCGTTGGCACCATAGGTCACGGTTTTCTCGGAATCCCAGATCACAATGTCCGCATCCATTCCTTCGGATATCGCACCTTTCTGCCCCAACCCGTAAATCTGAGCCGGTGCGTGGGAGGTCAGTTCCGCAAAAGCTTCTGGCCCGCCGCGACCCTCCGTCACCATTGCATTGAACAGAAGCGGTAATCGCGTTTCCAAACCGGGTAGACCGTTCGCTATTTGGTGGAAGCCAGGGTTTGAGCCGGCCGAGAGCTTTCCCGTGTCGTCGAAGCGGTATGGCGCGTGATCCGACGAGATGAGGCTGAGCGTTCCCTGCAGCAGCGCGGTCCACAGCGCCTCTTGATCTTGTTCGGTCCGTTGTGGCGGCGAACACATCCATTTGGCGCCTTCCAGTCCCGGTTTGTCCAAAATGGTGTCAGTCATGAAAAGGTAGTGTGGACACGTTTCGGCCCAGACCGGTGCGCCACGCGCCTGCGCAGCCTGAACCGCGTCAGCCCCTTCCCGGGTCGAGATATGAAACAGCATCACGGGTTGATCGATATATTCTGCAAATCGGCAGATCCGTTCGACCGCTTCGATTTCGGCCATTCGCGGGCGTGATCTGGCGTGGTCTTTCGGTGTGACCTGACCGGCGCTGATGAGATCGGCCCGCGCCTGCGCAATGATCGCGTCGTTCTCGGCATGGACGCAGACCAGAGCACCACTCTGCCGCGCGGCCTGAAAAATCCGCAACAACTGCGCGTCTTTCAGTCGGATATTGTACGTCGTGAAGACCTTTAGAGACCGGTGACCCGCACTGATCAGTTTGGCCAGATCCTCATTGAACCCACTGACCTCTGTGTCCGTCAGCGTGATGTGAAAGGCGTAATCAATCATAGCCCCTCGGGAGGCACGGGCTGCGTAATCGGCGACTGTTTCAAAGAGCGGTTGTCCTTCGGCTTGCGCAGCAAACGAAATGACACTGGTCGTCCCACCCATGGCTGCGGACTTTGTCGCCGTTTCGAAGGTATCAGCGTTCCACTGCCCCATGCCCGACATCTGTTCAATATGGGCATGCGGGTCGATACCACCGGGCATAACCCATTTACCTTTGGCAGATACATACGAACTCGCGTCCGCAACAGGTGTTCCCACCGAAACGACCTTGCCATCGTTGATTGCCACATCCCCTAGGATAACGCCTTGAGGTGTCACAACCTGACCGTCTTGAATGACAAGATCCATGCTGTCAGTCATTATTTCCGTCCATCGCGTCTTTGGAAACTCCGGCGTAGCATGCCTTCAATCGCAGTCGGTGCAAAGTCCGACTGGTGTCCGAGGCGCTTCAAGCTATTCGAGTTGCAGCTCTGTCGCTAAGCTTTCGATCACCCGTAGCCACCGCCAGACGGGGTGTGCATCACAAAGACATCGCCGGGAAAGACCTCATTTTCATCAACACCGTCGTGAGCGGCGATGCTGCCATCTGATCGTTCGATCCACTCTTTGCCGACCTCACCGGGAGAACCTCCGTTCCGGCCGAAGGGCTGAACCCGGCGATGGGAGCACAATGTCGTTACGGTCATCTGCTCATGGAACAGCATTCTGCGAATAATGCCGTCGCCACCCGAATGCTTGCCTTTGCCGCCGGAACCGCGACGGATGGACATTTCCTCCAGCCTCACAGGAAAGCGAAACTCCAAAACCTCGGGATCGGTTGAGCGTGTGTTCGTCATATGCGTCTGGACGGCCGAGCACCCGTCAAAATCCGGCCCAGCGCCGGTACCGCCACAGATGGTTTCATAGTTTTGCAGGCGGTCATTTCCCCAAACATAATTGTTCATTGTGGCCTGGCTGCCCGCTAAAACACCCAATGCGCCAATCAGCGCGTTGCAAGCCATCTGACTGACCTCAGTATTACCCGCGATCACGGCTGATGGGTACTGAGCGTTGACCATGGACCCTTGTGGCGCAATCACCTTCAAAGGTTTGAAGCACCCTTCGTTCAATGGAATTGGCGCGCCCACGAGTGTGCGAAAGACGTAGAGCACAACGGCATGACAGACGGAAAGCGGGGCGTTGAAGTTGAACTTATTTGACGCCGTCCCAGTAAAATCGATCTCGGCAGATCGTGTGTCCTTGTCCACGCGGATCGCCACGCGAATGAAATCGCCATTGTCCAACTCATAGTCGTAGCTGCTGTCAGCGAGCGATGTAATCACCCGACGCACGCATTCCTCGGCATTGTCCTGCACGTGGCGCATGTAGGCATGCACCGTTTCCAGCCCGAACTGCGCAATCATGCGTTTAACCTCGCGCACGCCTGTCTCATTCGCAGCAACCTGCGCTGCGAGATCGGCCAAATTCTCATCGATGTTGCGGCACGGATAAGGGCCTGACCCAAGTAAAGCGCGCGTCTCCGCCTCCAAAAACGTGCCTCCATCGACCATCTTGAAATTGTCGATCAGCACCCCTTCTTCCTCGATCCGGGTCGAGTCTGGTGGCGCAGATCCAGGCGTGCGCCCCCCGATATCAGCGTGGTGCCCACGCGACGCCACATAAAACAACGCGTCTGTTCCCGCATCGTTAAAGACCGGGGTCACAACGGTGACATCCGGCAAGTGAGTACCGCCGTTGAAAGGAGCGTTCAGAACAAATACATCGCCCGGTTTCATGCCCGGATTGAGACGGACGACGGTGCGGATCGACTCCGACATTGAACCCAGGTGCACCGGAACATGAGGCGCATTGGCAACCAACCCGCCTGTGGGATCAAACAAAGCGCATGAGAAATCCAAACGCTCCTTAATGTTGACGCTGTAGGCCGTGTTGGCGAGCGTCGCCCCCATCTGTTCGGCAATCGACATGAACAGGTTATTGAACACTTCCAGCATCACCGGATCAGCATTGGTTCCGACAGCCTCTTGCCGGTCGAGAGGAATGTACCGGTTCAAGATAAGATGGCCGAAACCGTTGAGTTCGGCCTGCCAACCCGGTTCGATGATATTGGTGCCTGTGGGTTCCTTGATGATCGCTGGACCCTTGAGTTTTTGGCCCGGCAGCATTTTGTCCCGATCATACAAGGGGATCTTTTTGAGAACCCCTGAGAGCGTCATTTGGACGTGATCTACGGGTTCGGGTAAATCATCAGTCAGTGCGAGCGTAACGTCGGGCATGTCGGCGGCCGTTCCGATCGCTTCGACGGCCAACGCTTCAAAGATCAACTCCCGATCACCGCCGTCGAACCCATAGCGCGCCTTGTGCGCAGCTTTGAACCTTTCACGCAGTTCTTCTTTGCTCCCAAAATCTACTTCCAGCGCTTGATGAGATCCTTTGTGACGTAAGAAGGCCCGATGCTCGGTGCGGATATGCTTGCGCGCAACGCCTTGAGACGCGACCTCTGCAGTTGCTTCGTCGGCAAGGCTGGTCAGCATATCACGCGCACCAACGATCTCGGTCAGGGGATGCTCGTATTGCCGTTCACGCAGCGCTCGGATCTCTGCCAGCCCCATGCCGTAGGCAGACAAAACCCCTGCGAACGGATGGACAAAAACCGCCTCCATGCCCAACGCATCTGCCACGAGGCAAGCATGTTGTCCGCCCGCTCCTCCAAAACACTGCAGCGTGTAGCGGCTGACATCATATCCACGCTGGACAGAGATTTTCTTGATCGCATTTGCCATGTTTTCGACCGCGATGCGTAAGAACCCTTCCGCTAGGTCTTCGGCGCTGCGTTGGGTTTCGCCCGAGGCTGCCGCGATTTCAGCGGCAAGGGTTTCGAACTTGGCACGCACAACATCGACGTCGAGCGGCTCATCAGCGTTAGGACCGAAAACTGCAGGGAAGTGTTGCGGCTGCAGCTTGCCCAGCAAAACATTGCAGTCAGTGACTGTCAGAGGACCGCCACGCCGATAGCATGCAGGACCCGGGTTCGCCCCGGCGCTTTCTGGACCGACCTGAAACCGACCGTCGCGGTAAGTTAGGATAGAACCGCCCCCCGCAGCGACGGTATGAATATTCATCATGGGTGCCCGGACGCGCACCCCTGCCACTTCGGTTTCAAAGCTCCGCTCGTACTGACCGGCGTAATGGCAAACATCGGTTGAGGTGCCCCCCATATCGAAGCCGATCAAACGATCAAAACCAGCCAATTCACCGGTTTTTACCATCCCCACAACGCCGCCAGCAGGACCCGACAGGATCGCATCCTTGCCTTGAAACAAGCGCGCATCGGTCAGGCCCCCGTTGGACTGCATGAACATCAACCGTGCGCCATCGGCACCGCCAAGTTCGTCAGAGACCTGATCGACATACCGTCTCAGCAAGGGGGACAGGTAGGCGTCAACAACTGTGGTATCGCCACGGCTGACCAGTTTCATCAACGGGGACGTCTGATGGCTGACCGAGATCTGCCCAAATCCCTCCTCGGCCGCAATCGCCGCGACGCGGGCTTCGTGTTCGGGGTTCAGATAGCTATGCATGAAGGCAATGGCGACACTATCGATGCCGTCGGCTTTGGCGGCGCGCAGCGCGTGTCGCGCGCCATCCACGTCAAGGGCTCGAACAGTTTCACCATCTTTGTCGAGGCGTTCATCAACTTCCGCCACCCGCTCATAGAGCAGCTCGGGCAACTCTATCTTAAGTTCAAAAAGCTTTGGTCGGGCCTGGTACCCAATGCGCAACAAGTCCCCGAAGCCCTTGGTGATCAGCAACAGCGTTCGATCGCCTTTGCGTTCCAGCAGCGCGTTGGTCGCAACGGTAGTGCCCATCTTCACCGCTTCGATTGCGCCTTCGGGAATGGGTTCACCCGCTTGCACCTCCAACAGATCGCGGATCCCCTGCACAGCCGCGTCACGGTACTGTTCTGGGTTCTCGGACAACAGTTTGTGGGTCACCAAAGTCCCATCCGGTCGGCGTCCCACGACATCGGTAAAGGTGCCACCACGGTCAATCCAGAATTGCCACATGCATCTAGGTCCAGTCAGTCAGGTCTAATATTGTGCGTTCATCTGCAAAGCATCGCTGTCCCATGGCGAGACAGCCGTTCACGCCCGTTAGCAGTGACCAAGACGGAATGGCCAAGCGTCATCGCGTGACCCTTGTCACTATCCATCAGGATCATGTGCAGAAAGAACACTTGGTTTTCACGCATCGGCGTTGGGTTTCCAGACGTGAACATCGGGAAGTCCACCCAAATGGGGTTATATATTGCGCCCATCCCATATCCGCAGGCTTGGAGACGCGCGTGGCCAAACCCATGTGCATCGAAAACGCCGCAATGCGCAGCATGCACATCCCCCATCAGAGCCCCGGGACGGATGGCTGCCTCACACGCGGTAAGCGCCTCCTCACACGCCGCGTGCATACGTTTGTGCGCCTCCGAAGGATGGCCGACGACGACGGTGCGCATCATGGCCGCGTGATAGCGTGCGAACGCACCAGACCACTCGAGGGTCAGTTGATCGCGGTCGTCGAGATGCCTTCGGCCAGAATAATATCGGCAGAGCAAGGCGTGCTCGCCAGAACCGATGATGAATTCATTGCCCGCATAATCGCCACCGCCCTTGAAAACGGCACCTTGCATCGCGGCTAGGATGTCGCCTTCGAACGCACCCGGTCGGATAAGCTCCAAACCCGCATCAAGCGCATCATCTGAAAGCGTCGCCGCTTTGCGGTGCATGTCCACCTCTGCCTCAGATTTTGTCTGCCGCAAGCCACGGATCAAATGCGGGGTTTCGACCAGACCATCGACCGCGGCGCGAACCGCTTGACCATTGGCATCGGTGAGACCGACCGTGGCGTTCTCTAATCCAATCCGTCCGCTCACCCCAAGATCCGAAAGCAAATGGGCCAGATCACTGGCGGGATTGCTGTCGAACGTCTCGTCCCACACATGGATATGATCGTCCGAAAGCGTCGAGGTTTGTTGCGCCTGTCGGAGATCGGGCATGCGCGTCAAAAGGTGCAAGGCCCCCTCTTTGGTCAGAACCATGCACTGGAACATCGCGAAACCAAACGTATCGTAGCCGCTGATCCAAAAATGGCTTTCTGGAGCGAACATTAGCAGTGCGTCGAGGTCGTCTTCCTCGAGCGCCCGCACTGCGCGATCCTTCCGGTGCGCGTATTCCTCTGCGGAAAAGTGTAATGTCATTTGCTCTCAGCCAAATTACCGTCGCTCTTCGCAACTGGCGTCTTATCCCGGCCGCTTTCAGCCCTCCGCCAGGAACCATATGTCGTATGGAGACCGTTTAGAAAGCCAAATCTAAAAACTGCGCTTGCGCAGATAAGCAAACTACAAAAGCTAGCGTCCAGTTAAGCCGTACCGACGGGTGTCCTGTTCGGTCCTGTATCTTCTGGACGCGATGAAATGTAGCCTTCCAGCTGACGTCGGACATCAGCCGCTTCGGGAACATCAAACAGGTTTGTTATCTCATGCGGATCAGCCACAAGATCATAAAGCTCGCCAGCGCCTGAATTCAGATCCAAGGTCATCTTATGCGTGCGCGTGCGTACTGTGCGCAGCTCCAGTTCCACGCCGACACGCCCGGCTAAAAGCCCCCATTCGTTGCGTGCAAAGTCGCGTGTGGCATCTGCAGTTTCCAGTAATGGTCGGAGGGTTGTTCCATGCTGGGTTTGGAGCGGCTCGGCGGATCCGTAGTCAAAGAAAGTAGGCCCCAGATCCAAAGTTGATACAGGCTGATCCACAGACGCACCCACGCGCACACCCGGACCGCGGACAATCATCGGGACACGCAAAAGACCCTCGTAATGCATGGGCCCCTTCAGGATTAGCCCATGATCGCCCAGCCAGTCACCGTGATCGGATATGTAGATAACGATGGTGTTCTCATCGAGCCCGGCTTGATTGAGCGCAGTCAGAATTCGACCGACTTCATGATCGATATACGCAAGTTGGCCATAAGTGTTCGCAATAATCTCGCGCAACTGTTCATCCGTTTGAGGGGCAATCCGGCTGTAGGCTTTTCGCACTTCAGCGAACTTTTTGTCGCCCGGCTCATTTTCGATGGCCGCCTTGTGCCACCAAGGTTTGCCGTCAAAATTGCGAGTACGGTTTTCCGGCAGATCTACGTCCGCTGGATCATGTAACCGGGACCATGGCTCCGGACAATCAAACGGATGGTGTGGGTCGGGAAAGCTGACCCAGGTCGCAAAGGGGGTTTCGGTATCGCGACCGTGGTTGACCCACTCGATGAACCGATCCGCCGTCCAACTGGTGTTGTGCCATGCCGTCGGCAGTTTCGAATGCCACGTTTGCGCAGCATCATGGGTATCACCGGCATTCTCCCAATACAGCTTGATCTTTTCATCGCCGCGTCCGTCGGCATGGAAAAACCGCTCGTAGTGGTGACCGGCCGGTGGTTTTTCTGGCGGCCACCAGTTGTGACCAACCAGCATGATCTCAAGATGCTGAAACCCCATGTACGGACCATTCCAATCCGCCGGGTAGGTATGCGAACTCTGCAGGCATTCAGGTGAGCCCGTGGGCTCATAGGTGTGATACGTCGAAAAATGCGCCTTACCAAAGAAACTGGTCTGGTAACCCGCCGCGGCCAAAGCGCCTGCCCATCCTTTTTCGCCAATCTCAGGATCAAGATCGATGCCATTGTCATGCACGCCGTGGGTCCGACAGAGTTGTCCGGTCAGAATTGAGGCGCGCGCAGGCTGACAAACGACAGAAGGCGTGATGCAGCTTGTGAAATGCGTTCCATCCGCCGCCAACTGATCCAGATGAGGCGTCTTCACCTTGCGCCCCATGAAACCAAAACAATCCGCGCGTTGCTGGTCAGCCGAAATGAGAAGGATGTTGGGTCGGCTCATGAAGAGGCCTCCTTGGATGGGCGAAGCGAAATGGCAATGACCAGGACGGTGAGGGCGATGAAAATCGCGGCGATCGGGCTAGAGAACAGGAACCAAGCATTCCCGCCAGTTGCCGCAAAGGCCTGACGCGCGGTCTCTTCGAGGTTGCCACCGAGGATGAACGCGATCACGAACGGCAAGGGCGAAATCCCCAGGCGCCGCATCAGATATCCCAGAACGCCGAAACCAATCGTGAACCAAATGGCCGCCATGCGCGTTTCCTGAACATAGATCGAGGTCAATGTCAGAAGTAGGACGACAGGCAAAAGAATGTGTTTCGGGATCCGGCTCATGAACCCCATCGACCGCATAAACGTTCCACCAATGGTCCAGTTCAGCAGGTTAGCAATCATCATACACGTGAACAAACCAAAGGCGATGACAAGCTCTGGGTTCACCGCATCTGCTGAGAAGCGGAAAACGGAAGGACCGGGATTGAAGCCGCCAATCGTGTCCGCGGCAAGGATCAGGAACACCGCAGCAGCATTGCCCGGGATCCCAAGGGACAAAACAGGAATCAGGTTTGCGCCGGACACTGACGAATTGGCTGCTTCGGTCGACGCAATGCCTTCTGGCGCGCCATCACCGAATTTCGGTGATCGCCCACTACGCGCATGCTGTGCGCGTCCCGTGGTATATCCCAGTGTCGCAGCAAGAGTTGACCCGATCCCAGGCAACGCACCAATTGCAGTACCAATCACAGCGGACCGCGCGATGTAGGGAAACAGCCGCCTGATATCACCCCAGTGAAGCTTCTGGTCACCTTTCTGGTCTGCGACGGTCGCAGACGAACTACTCCGGCTTTGATGCCAAAGATCTTCGATGCTGCGAAAGACCTCGCCGAGGATCAGAACACCCAGAACAACCGCGGCAATTGGAAAACCCTGTGCCAAGGTCTGCGTGCCCATCGACAGTCTTGGGTAGAAATCTTCACCTGTGCCGACATAAGCAACCAGCAACCCAAGCCCCAAAGAGATCAGCCCTTTGCCGACCGATCCGCCAATGACAGCTGCAATAAATGCAAGCGATAGGATGAGTAAGGCGGTTTTCTCTGGCAGGTCGAGATAACGTTCAACCAGAACGGCAAGAAACGGCGCGCAAAGGATCAAAACAACGTCGGAAAAAGTGTCACCTGACGCGGAGGAGAAATGCGCGATGCGTAGCGCTTTGCGGGATTGCCCGGCCTTTGTCATCGGGTAGCCGTCCAGCGTCGTCATATAGGCATCGGGCGTCCCTGGCGTGTTGAACAGGATGGCCGGTACAGCGCCTCCAATTGTTGCGCCTTTCATGATACCCAAAAGAAATCCCATCACAGGAAGAAGTGCGTCGGGTGAGAACCCGAAGATGGAGATCAAAATCGGTAAAGCGATGGCCATGGCCATAGGACCGGCTAAACCGGGTGTGGCACCAACTGCTATGCCCGTCAGGAAACCAAACAGGATCATCGCCAGCGTGACGGACACGGAAACACCAAAGAGCGAGAACAACTCAGGCCCCTGAAACACGGCGAGAACGCCCAGCCAGACATAATCCAACCAGCCCATCACACGTCTCCATTCGGCGGGAGAAGTAAATCGTCAAACGGCAGGTCGTAGACGACGATCAAGGCAACAGTTGCAATGAACCCTATAATGACACCACGTAAAGAAACGCGTCCTTCTACCAATGCGATCAGCCCGGCAATGAGGACAACGCCACCAAGCACAAAGCCCATATATTTCCACGGCGCTGTGTCACGCATTGGGCGGTATCCGTCCTCGAAGATGAGAGACCCAATCGCGGGTCCGCTCCAGCGCATGATCATAAACGAGACGAACATGACCAATAGAAAGACACATAGAAACTGAACGTGCTTTAGGGTCAGCCGGCGCGCATTTTCCGCAGATTCAAAAAACAGTACCAAAAGCCCGCCCAAAAGTATGAATCCCGCCGCAAGCGTCGGCGCAAGTGCGTCTCCGATGGTGACCTGCCGCCGTACTTTTTCGATTAGTCCAGTGGTGCTGTCCAATGGCACCCAGATCAACGCGACAGCAAGTGCGCCCGCGCAGGCCAGAAGTCCCAAAAGCACATTGGCACGGTCAAAGCGTCCCATGGCTTGCTCCTATGGCAGCGTGAAAAATGGATTGGAATGAGGGACCTGCGGGACACTAGCCCCGCAGGAAACAGGTGAGCGCGATTACTCTGAGGCTGCCGCCATCAACTCGCCGGCAGCGACAAAGTCAGCTTCGACAAGCGCCTGTGCTTCTTCACCAGCGATGACGGACGCGCCACCAAACGCTTTGGAGATCATAGCATTGGATTTCATGCCGTCGGTTGTAACCGCGTCTCCAATCGCTGCGGCGAGGGCATCGCGTGCTTCGGTCGGCATGCCCTTAGGACCAATGAAGAGGAAATAGCCATCGGCGCTGAACGGAACACCCAGATCGGCCATGGTCGGCGCATCGGGGGTCTGTTTCAGCGGGACAGATAAGGCGGATGCAAGATTGACCAGATCACCCGCCGCAACACCCTTGCTTTGAATGCCAGCCATGAAACCAACATCCATGTCGCCTGCGTTCACACCGTTCATAACGGCCTTGCCGCCCTTCACGTTGACAATATTGAAGTCCACGCCCTGCGCTTTACCCAACAAATACGCCAGATCAGCCAGTCGCGGAGACATGGTGCCAAAACGCAGCCCGCCATCCTTTGCGGCGGCGATCATGTCGTCAAAACTTGTCCAGCCTTTAGAACTCAGCGCAACGACGCCCATTTGGAATCCGGCTGTCGTTGTGATCGCCGTGTAGTCTTCCGGCGTCACACCGGCGTTCGCGGCACGCATGTTGTAACCAAGCGTTTCGGTGACAACCATGCCGATGACGGACCCGTCGTTGGGTTGGTCCTTGAGTGCCATGGCAAGGTTCATGCCACCTTTGCCTGTGACCTGCTCAGGAATGAATTTCCATCCGAGCTTTGCTTCCAGATCTTCGGCGATCAGGCGCGCTTGCGTGTCAGCACCACCGCCAGCCGCAAAGGCAATCATCAGTTTAATGGGTCCCGGCGGGGTCCAATCAGCTGCTTGAACGCTTGTTGCCATTACAAGCCCGGCAACGGCACCCGTGACCAGTTTGAAAAAATTCTGCATGTCGTCTCCTCCCTGACGCACTTGTTCCAATAGCATGCAGATGATTTAGTTGATCCGTCAACAAAAAAGTTGACCCATCAACTATCAGCCTCGTAAGATAGGTCACTATGAGGAGAAATCGATGGCTGACGCATATAACGACACGCTTGGAGTTTATGGCATCCCGTTGAACCGAATGGTTACCTTCCGGCTACAACGGCTCTATGCAAAACTTGGTGCGCAAGCCGCTAAAATCCTTAAAGAAACTGCTGGTTTGACCCCGGCCCAGTGGCGCGTGCTGGTCATCATAGACGCGCTTGGCCCGGTATCGTCATACCAGATCGTGCGCTCAATAATCATCGATAAAGGCCAGCTCAGCCGCGTTCTGAAGGGAATGGTCGAACAAGGACTTGTTGCGCTGTCTCACAGCGAATCAGATCAACGGTCTCACGTCATATCCATGACTGAAAAAGGCAGGACACTGTTTGAACGGGCAAGGCCAGCAATGACGTCTCGCCAGCGCGAGATATCGAATACGTTGTCGAACGAAGAATTCGATATTCTCATCCGCGCCTTCGACCGGTTGGAAGCGTTTGCATCTGAAACGTCGGAGGAACCTGCGTGACAAATCTGCTGGTCATCATGTCCGACGAACATCAGGCGCGCGCCATGGGATGCGCTGGCCATCCTTTTGTTCAAACGCCCCATCTGGATGCGTTGGCCGCGCGGGGAATGCGGTTCACCGACGCGTACACACCCTCGCCGATCTGCGTGCCCGCGCGTGCCGCTTTTGCGGCAGGGCAGTATGTGCATCGCACCCGGTTGTGGGACAATGCGATGCCGTATACCGGGGAACCCAAAGGATGGGGCCATGCCCTACAAGACGCGGGCATTTCAGTCGAAAGCATTGGCAAGCTGCACTACCGCCATGAAGAAGATCCTGCCGGTTTTGATGTCGAACATATCCCGATGCAGGTCGCAGGTGGCGTTGGGATGGTTTGGGCCTCGATCCGCGGCGAAGACGAACGGATCACAATGCCCGGCCGCATGTTGGGCGATTACATTGGACCCGGCGACAGCAAGTACACCGAATATGATGCGGCCGTGACGAAGCGAACGGCGCAGTGGTTGTCAGATCGGGCTTCAAGCAATGGGAACGAACCTTGGTGTCTTTATGTCGGCCTTGTCGCTCCCCATTTTCCATTAGTGGTACCGCAAGAGTACTTTGACCTTTACCCGCTGGGCTCGCTCCCTCCGGTCAAGCTGCACCCTTCGAACGGCTACTCGCGGCACCCTTGGGTGGAAAAACAAAACGCGATGGCCGACTCTGAAACCAAATTCAAAAGTGAAGAAGAGCGGCTCTCGGCCATGGCGGCCTACTACGGGCTATGCACCTGGCTCGACCACAATGTGGGCCAAATTCTCACTGCCCTTGCCGATACCGGGTTCGCAGACGACACGACGGTCATTTACACCTCCGATCACGGAGACAATGTGGGCGCGCGCGGATTGTGGGGGAAATCGAACCTCTATCAGGAAAGCGTTGCCGTTCCGCTAATCATGGCTGGCCCGCAGGTCCCACAGGGCACGTGCGATACACCCGTCTCGCTTTTGGATATTTCTGCAACGATCCCTGCCACGTTTGACGTGCCTTTTGAATGCGACGGCCAAGCGCTCCATGACATAGCGCACGCACCGACGAACCGGGAACGCGAGGTCCTGAGTGAATATCATGCCGTTGGCGCCGTTTCAGGCGGTTTCATGCTGCGAAAAGGGCAATGGAAACTGAACGAATACGTGGGTTTCCCCCCTGAGCTTTTCGATCTCAATGCCGACCCAGAAGAGTTAACCGACCTCGCTGCCAAGGCGGAATACGCCGCAGCTCTGAGAGAGATGCAGTCTGCCTTACGCGCGCTGATTGATCCGGAAGCTGTGAACGAACAGGCCTTCGCCGATCAGGCGGCGTTAATCGCGCATCATGGCGGTCGAGAGAAAGCTCTCAAACTTGGTGCGCCTGCAGCGACACCACCGCCAAAGGTAACGTCATGAAGCTCACCATCCTTGGCTCAGGCAGCCCCGAAGCCTATGCCCGCCGCGCGTCTACTGGTTATCTGCTCGAAACGGGCAAAGATGTAATTCTCTTCGACTGCGGCGGTGGTGTTTTTGACAACCTGCTCCGCTCGGACCGTGTGCCTTCTGACATCACGCATCTTTTCTTCAGCCATCTCCATTCCGATCACATGATGGACTATGCGAGACTGGTTCATGCCGCGTGGGACGAGGGCGCTCCGCCGTTGAAAGTCTTCGGGCCAGCACCGTTGGCGCAGATTACCGAGGGTTATTTCGGTCCGAATGGCGTTCTCTCGCATGACTTACGTGCACGCACCGAGCTATTACCTAGCCAAGAGGTATGGAAAGCGCGCGGAGGAACATTGCCGCGGCCTTGGCCCGCACCAGAGGTTACTGAGATCGAGCCAGGGTTTCAGTTCAATGGCGACGGCTGGACATTGTCATCCTGCGAAGTGCCCCATGCGCAACCTGCCTTGCAGTGCATGGGGTTCGCGGTCGAGACAGATGGAAAGAAGTTTGTCTACTCAGGCGACGCTGGGATTTGCAGTGACTTAGAGGCGCTTTGCACTAACGCTGACCTGCTCTTGCACTGGTGCTACAGGTTGGATGGTGAAGAGGCGCACCCACTGATGATTCCGCTGACGCCAACACCTAGCCAAATCGCACAGATGGCCAAGAGCGCAGGCGTGAAAGGCCTCTTGCTCACGCATTTCCGGGTTCACATGGACAGCGGAGAAAACCATGCGACTGCCTTGGACATCATGCGAAACGAGTACGACGGCGACTGCGCGATTGTCGAAGACTTGGATGAGTTCGACATCTAGCGGGCCCCAATAGACACATCAAAGAGGTCGCGAAACCACCAGTGTGACGGATCAGGCGATGCGATCCGCAAGTGGGCTTTCGTCCATCTGGGCAATCAGATGATGGTTCAAACGTTCGGACAAGCGCGCCCGAACGTCCACGTGATCTGTGCTAACCCAAAGGTTTTGCGTCTCATTCGGGTCGTTTTGCAAATCGTAGAGTTCGCCCCATGACTGATCTTTGTAAACCGTGTACCGCCAGTCTTTGGTCACCAATGCGCGCACCCGCGCCGGGTTCTCAAATCCCAGACGGTTGCCACCATCGTTGTACTCAATCAGCACTTCATCGCGAGGACCGTCCTCTCCTCCTATGGCGGACAAAAAGCTCTGACCTTGATTTCCGTTAAAGGGATGCAAACCTGCGCGATCAAGTAGTGTTGCGGCCAAATCGACAGTTGAACATAAGGCACCGCTTGTAGCTGCCCTACGATCTGACGGATCCGACCATATGAACGGCACACGCGTAATGCCCCGGAACGGCAAAGCACCTTTAAGAAGCATATTGAAATCGCCAAGATAATCGCCGTGATCCGAGGTGTAGCAGATCACGGTGTTCTCTAACTGGCCATTCTTCTCCAACACTGCGCGGATTTCTCCCACAGCGTCGTCGATGAACGCGATCATGCCCGCCGTCAGGGCCATCGCCTCTTTCAACGCTTGGTCATCCAGCATCATCGCCGTCTGCGGTGTCATCTGCGCGCCGCCGTTTTTCCAGTTGTCGTAAAGCCAGCGCATGGGCGGCGTTGGATTTTGATGTGCCGCGTAGGGCAAGGTCAGCTCGAACTGGTCCGGGCTGTACATATCCCAGTATTTGCCAGGCGGATTGAACGGATGATGCGGGTCCGGGAAGCTGACAAAGGCGAAGAACGGGGCGTCTTCCCTTGCCCTCGACGTGATGTAATCGATGGCTCGGTCGCGCACATAGGCGGTTGGATACAGCTCTTCCGGGATCGGAGTGCGGTACGCTTGTGGGCAGGAATAATTGTGCGGCAATTGGTTGGTCGGATCATGCAACGCTTCCCAATCCGGTGCGGTATCGCGAAACCACTGTTGATAGTGGCCCCCGCAGCGGTCGCCATGATGGGTGACCAAGTCTACATGAGCGTACCCGTAATAGGGCGTTTGGAAATTATAGCGCTCGTCTGCTTGATACTGTTCAGGCCCTTCCTGATAAGCGTGTGACCCAGACGCTTTCCACGCTTCCGGCGTTTGCCTGATCTCGTCCGTGTTTTTGCCAATTGGCGGCAGATCGGTGAAGGGTTGCAAGTGGCTCTTTCCAATGGCCGCCGTGTGGTATCCGGCATCGGCCAACAGATCGACAAACGTATTAGCGTTCTCTGGCAGGACGCAGCCATTGTAGCGCAGTCCATGTAAGCTGGGATAACGCCCGGTCAGCAATGAGGCGCGGTTGGGCATGCACACAGGTGAAGCGACATGGAAATTGTCGAACCGCGTCCCCTGTGCTGCCAGGTCATCAATATGCGGGGTCTTGAGCACAGGATGGCCATAGCACCCTAGCCAGTCGGCGCGTTGCTG
>CAYODE010000043.1:0-13861 GCA_964402685.1 uncultured Aestuariivita sp.
ATGCATGATGGGCATGGGCCCCGACAACAAGGTCGTCGTCATCGGCGGCGGACTGCTAGGTCTGGAAGCTGCTGCAGGCATGGCCGCACGGGGCGTTGATGTGACGGTGGTCCACATCATGGGTCACCTGATGGAACGTCAGCTGGACGAGGCGGCGGGCTACCTTTTGAAAAAGTCGTTGGAAGAAAAGGGGATCAAGATCCTCTGCAGCGCAAATTCGAAAGAGATCCTGGGCGAAAACGGACATGTGCGTGCTCTTATGCTGGACGATGGGAGGGAACTGCCCTGCGATTTGCTGGTGATGGCAGTGGGCATTCGTCCCAACGTGGCACTTGGACAGGAGGCAGGACTGGCCGTCGGCAAGGGCATCCATGTTGACGACCAGATGGTGACATCCGTTGAGAACGTCTTGGCTGTTGGCGAATGTGTCGAACATGACGGGGCTATCTTTGGGCTGGTCGCGCCGCTTTACGATCAGGCGAAAGTCGCGGCGCAGACACTTCTGGGTCAGGAGGCACAGTTTGTTCAGAAAAGCCTGTCGACGAAGCTCAAAGTCACAGGTTGCGATCTGTTCAGTGCCGGCGATTTTGCCGATGGGGACGGGAGAGAGGACATCGTGTTCCGAGATCCTTCCCGCGGCGTGTACAAACGCCTCGTTATCGAAGACGACAGGCTGGTCGGTGCAGTCATGTACGGCGATACCGCCGACAGCAATTGGTTCTTTGGTCTAATCAAGGACGGAACACCCATCGATGAGATGCGGGAGACGTTGATTTTCGGTCCCGCTTACCAAGGGGGGGCCGCAGCGGACCCTTTGTCAGCCGTTGCAGCATTGCCGCTTGATGCGGAAATCTGTGGCTGCAACGGCATTTGCAAAAGCACCATCGTAGAGGCCATCGAAGGTGGCGCAGCTGATTTGGGCGCGGTGCGCGCGACAACCAAAGCCAGTGCATCCTGTGGGACATGCACCGGCTTGGTTGAACAGTTGCTCCAGGTCACTTTGGGTGACGCGTTCGAGATACCAACCAATCAGGCAATGTGTGGCTGTACAGATCTCAGCCACGAAGATGTGCGCCGTCTGATCAAATCTCAGGGTCTCAAATCCCAAGCGGCGGTTTGGCAGGAGCTTGGATGGTCCACACCAAACGGATGTCATGTCTGCCGACCGGCGGTGAACTATTACCTGCTGGCGGATTGGCCTTTGGAATACCAGGACGATCCGCAAAGCCGGTTCGTCAACGAGCGCAAACACGCAAATATCCAGAAGGACGGAACGTTTAGCGTGGTGCCGCGCATGTGGGGCGGGATCACAACACCGGATGAGCTGCGCGCGATCGCCGACGCGGCGGACAAGTACGACGTACCGACGGTCAAAGTTACAGGCGGTCAGCGGATCGACCTGCTGGGCGTTAAGGGAGAGGACCTGCCGTTCATTTGGAAGGATCTGAACAACGCGGGTCTTGTGTCCGGGCATGCGTATTCCAAAGGGTTGCGTACCGTGAAAACCTGTGTTGGCACGGATCATTGCCGCTTCGGCACGCAGGATTCCACCGGGTTGGGCATCAAGCTGGAAAAGGTGCTTTGGGGATCATGGACCCCGCACAAGGTCAAACTGGCGGTCTCAGGTTGTCCAAGAAATTGCGCGGAAGCCACCTGCAAAGACATAGGCATTGTCTGCGTCGACAGCGGTTATCAGGTCAGCATCGGCGGTGCAGCCGGCATGGATGTCAAAGAGACCGAACTACTGGTGCAGGTCCCGACCGAGGAAGAAGCGATCGAGGTAGTTATGGCCGTGATGCAAGCTTATCGCGAAGGCGCCAAGTATCTCGACCGCATCTATAAATGGTTGGGCAAAGTCGGGCTGGACTGGGTCAAAGAGACTGTCGTCGACGATCTGGACACCCGGAAAGCTTTGGTTGACCGGTTCGAATTGAGCCAGTCCATCTACCGCAAAGACCCTTGGGCCGAACACGCGGTGACCAAAGTCAAAGCCTATGCGCCTTTGGCAGATTTGACATTGGAGGCCGCGGAATGAGCTGGATCGACATTGGGCATATCGACGACATCCCGTTGCGCGGCGCGCGGATTGTAAAGACACCGGTAGGATGTGTCGGCCTGTTCCGCACCGCCGAAACCGAAGTGTTCGCTGCGTCAAATACTTGCCCACACAAAGGTGGCCCATTGTCCGAGGGCATTGTGCATGGCCAGAAAGTCACCTGCCCGCTGCACAATTGGGTGTTTGATCTCAACACAGGTGAAGCGCAGGGCGAAGATGGTCGGATCGAGGTCTATCCTGTTCGATTAGATGGTGCGCGCATTCTGCTGGATGCGACTGCGGTGGATAGCCGGAGTGCCGCCTGATGGACGGAAGCAACCTTCCTGAAACCCGTTCAACCTGCCCCTATTGTGGTGTGGGGTGCGGGGTTCTGTTGCGTCCGGACGGGCAGGGTGGGCTGGCAGTGCGGGGCGATCCCGACCATCCGGCGAACCTTGGGCGGCTGTGTTCCAAAGGCACGGCGCTGGGCGAGACAGTTGGCTTGGGCGAACGGTTGCTGCGCCCTCAGGTCGACGGGGCAGATGTAAGCTGGGACAATGCGCTGGACCTTGTGGCGAAGCGGTTTGCGCAAACGATTGCAGACCATGGGCCGGATAGCGTTGCGTTTTATGTGTCGGGTCAGCTTTTGACCGAAGACTATTATGTGGCCAACAAGCTGATGAAGGGTTTCATCGGATCGGCCAATATCGACACGAATTCAAGGCTTTGCATGGCCTCTACGGTGGCGGGGCACAAGCGGGCTTTTGGCACCGATACCGTGCCCGGCACGTATGAGGATTTGGATGAGGCCGATCTGGTGGTTCTGGTCGGATCGAACCTCGCTTGGTGCCACCCGGTTCTGTATCAGCGCGTATTGGCGGCGCGCGCGGCGCGGGGCACGCGCATCATCGTGATTGATCCGAGACGCACCGCGAGCTGTGATGCTGCGGATTTGCATTTGCCCTTGGATAGTGGCAGCGACGTGGCGTTGTTCAATTACTTGCTGACCCAAATCTACGAGGGGGGCTTGGTCGATAAATCCTACCTGTCGCATGTCGATGGGTTCGACGCCGCGCTGATGGCGGCTTTTGAAGATGATGTTTCGGTCACGGGCTTAGATCCCGAAGACATCGAAGCGTTTTGCAAGATGTGGATGGGCACCGAAAAAGTGGTCACCGTCTTCAGTCAGGGCGTGAACCAATCCACATCCGGCGTGGACAAGGTCAATGCGATCCTGAATTGCCATTTGGCGACGGGCCGGATCGGAAAACCCGGATTGGGGCCTTTGTCTGTGACCGGGCAGCCGAATGCGATGGGCGGGCGCGAAGTGGGCGGGCTTGCCAATATGTTGGCCTGTCACCTTGATCTGGAAAACGCCGATCACCGTGCAGCGGTGGGTAAGTTCTGGAACGCTGGAGCGTTGCCTGAAAAGCCAGGTCTGAAAGCGGTGGATATGTTCCGCGCTGTTGCCTCGGGCGACGTAAAGGCGCTTTGGATCATTCATACAAACCCGGCTGTATCAATGCCTGATGCCGATGCCGTGCGGGACGCGATCAAAGGCTGTGAATTCACAGTAGTGAGTGACATCACGGCTCAGACCGATACCGCGCGTCTTGCGGATGTTCTTTTGCCGGCAACCGCCTGGGCCGAGAAAAGCGGCAGCGTGACCAATTCGGATCGTGTGGTCAGCAGGCAGCGCCCAGTATTGGCAGCACCGGGAGAGGCGCGAGACGACTGGAAAATCCTTGCCGAGGTTGGCCAACGCATGGGGTGGTCCAACGCCTTTGATTATGAAACACCTGCCGAAGTATTTCGTGAGTATGCGGCGTTATCTGGCATTGCGGGCGGGTTTGGTCGCGACTTTGATATCTCGGGCCTGCAAGGCCTCGATGACACTGGGTATGACGGGTTGCCTCCTACGCGCTGGCCGGTAACGGCAGATCGTGAGGGTGGGCGTTTCTTTGCGGATGGAACGTTTTTTCATCCTAACAAACGGGCCAAGATGCTGCCCGTGCGCTGGAAAGCACCTGTTGCAAAAACGGGACCGCGCTACCCCTACCGGTTGAATTCAGGCCGGATCCGGGACCAGTGGCACACGATGACACGTACGGCACTGTCACCGCGGCTGTCTGCCCATCTGGCGGAGCCCTTTGTTGATATTCATCCGGCTGATGCCGATGTTTTGCAGATTGGATCCGCGGATCTGGTCCAACTACGCAGCCCTCAGGGTGTCTGTATTTTGCGGGCTCGGATTACAGAGGCACAGCCACAAGGTCAGCTTTTTGCTCCCATGCACTGGACGGGGGAAACAGCACCTTCGGCGCGAGTGGATGCCCTGATCGCGGGCGAAGTTGATCCGATTTCTGGACAGCCCGAAAGCAAGGCCGCGGTTGTCGCGGCTTCGCGTTTTGAAGCGTCTTGGTATGGCTTTGCCGTCGCATCCGACGAGACGCACCCCACCTCAGACTATTGGGCAAAAGCGCGGGTGTCCGGCGGATGGCGGCTCGAGCTCGCAGGGAGCACTCCCGTGGCAGATTGGGAGGCAGAGGCGCGCGTTTTGTTCAATCTGCCAGATGCGCACGTGCAATCCATACAAGATAGCGCGCGTGGCACTGCACGGGTTGCATTTCATTCCAAAGGGAAACTGATCGCAGCCCTGTTCGTCTCCCGCACGCCTGTGGCTGTCATGCGGGATTATCTGGCTGGGCAGGTGGGGATGAACGTTCCCGACGTGCTCACAGGACTGACGCCCGCGGATAAGCCGAACCCCGGTCCGGTTCTATGCGCCTGTTTTGGGGTTGGGGTGAACACAATTCTAAACGCCATCGAAACTGACGGATTGATGAGCGTCGAAGCCATTGGGTCTGCGTTGAGCGCTGGAACAAATTGTGGATCTTGCAAACCAGAACTCGGCGCCCTTTTGGAACGTGTGCAGCATCGGGAGGCAGCAGAATGAGCCTCGCACCTTTTGTACGTATCTTGGGGCGCGGACCAGGTCGGTCCCGATCGTTAACCCGCAGCGAAGCGGAAGACGCCATGCGGATGATGCTCTCCGGATCGGCTGACCGGGAAGCAGTTGGCGCTCTGTTGATGCTCTTGCGGATGAAAGGCGAAACGGCTGAAGAAATCGCCGGTTTCGCTCAGGCCGCGAGAGCGTCTCTTGGAGAGATGCCCCGGGCGGATCTGGATTGGCCCAGCTACGCGGCAGGACGGACACGGGGCCTTCCTTGGTTTCTGCTATCGGCCAAGTTGGTGGCCCAGGCCGGACATCGGGTTTTGATCCACGGTTGGAACGGTCCTGATGCGGCGGTGCGCCAAGGTTTGTCCGGCGCGGGTATCGCGGTTGCAGCCTCTTCTGAAGATGCCGCTCGGTTGTTGGACCGAGACGGCATTGCCTACCTTCCGCTTGAGCAGCTTTCGCCGCTGCTCTTTGACCTATTGAACCTGCGGGACGTCTTAGGGCTCCGCTCGTGCATCAATACCGTATCGCGGATGCTCAATCCTTCTCACGCGCCAGCCAGCGTACAAGGTGTTTTTCACCCATCGTACCGTGAGCTGCAGGCAGATGCTGCCCAGCTGCTCGGTTGGAAGTCGTTGAGTGTGATTAAGGGCGGCGGCGGCGAATTCGAACGCCATCCATCCAAGGCGGTTACCGCGTTTGGGTTGCGACATTCCACGGCTTGGGAGGCCGTTTTGCCAGCTCGGACGTCCGACGTGCGGCGTTTGGCTGACGGACCGGCAGATCCTGCGGCATTGAGCGAATTGTGGGATGGTACAAAACCCGACCCATTCGCCGAAGAGATCGTCCTCGGAACAGCCGAGTTGGCGCTGGACACTTTGGGTTTGCAGGATCCTCAATCACGCGCACGTGCGCTGTGGTCAGAGCGTGCCCGAGCCTTGGCCGCCTGAAAGGAGAGCCTGAAATGAAAAGCTTCCCCATGTTCATTCGTACCACCGGCCGCCGGGTTGTGATCGCAGGTGGAGGAGAGCAGGCGGCGCAGAAGGCTCGATTGATCCTGAAGACGGACGCTCACATCGTGTTGGCCGCTGTTGAACTGGACGATGAACTGACCGATATCGTCTCGAGTGGGCGAGCGGTATGGCATCACGGGGAAATCACCCCCGAGCTGTTTTCAGACGCCGCTATGGGTTTTATCGCCACCGGTTGCCCAGGAATTGACGCATCGCTGCATGCTTTGGCCAAAGAGGCGGGGTGCCCGGTCAATGTCGTGGATCAGCCGGATCTATGTGATTTGACAACGCCATCTTTGGTGGACCGTGATCCGGTAGTCGTGGCCATTGGAACCGAAGGAACAGCGCCCGTTCTTGCACGCCAGATCAAGACTAAGGTCGAAGAGGTTCTGCCACCATCACTGGGTGGGCTTGCCGCCATGGCGGGCCGCTTGCGCGGCGCGGTTGCTGGACGTGTGCCACGTTCAAAGCGGCGTGCGTTCTGGCGTTGGGTGTTTGCCGATGCGCCGCGTCAGGCATGGGTCCGCGGTGCCGAGCGGGAGGCCGCAGCGCAGATCAAAGCGGCAATTGCGGATGGCGGTGCGCCGGAAAAGACCGCAGAGGGTTCGATCACTCTCATCGGGGCAGGGCCTGGCGCCAAGGATTTGCTCACATTGCGCGCTGTTTCCCGTTTGCAAGAAGCGGATGTGATCTTTTATGACCGGCTTGTCGATGAAGACGTTCTGGAACTGGCCCGCCGCGATGCCGAGCGCGTATTTGTTGGCAAGGTAGTGGGCGCGTCAGCGTGGCCGCAAGAGCGGATCAACGCCCTGATCGTGGCCGAGGCGCAGAAAGGCCGACGTGTCGTGCGTTTGAAGTCCGGCGATCCCGGGGTCTTTGGCCGGGCCGGGGAAGAGATCGCCGCGGCCAAGGCCGCCGAGATCTCCGTTGAAATTGTACCTGGTGTTACCTCGGCCTGCGCGGCAGCAGCGACAGCAGGGATCAGCCTGACGGAACGCGGTGTCTCGGATACCTTGGTATTGGCTACTGCCACGGGATCGAACGGAGGCGGTTTGCCCGAGAGCGTCAGGCTAACCACGCCTGGAACACGTACTGCGTTCTATATGGCAACCCGCCAGGCGAAGGTGATCCAGACGGCTTTGATCGAACGAGGATTGCCGAAAGATGCGGAGTTTACTCTGGCGGTAGATGTTTCCAAACCCAACGAGAAGGTGATTAGCGGCCAAATCGCAAACTTGTCCGCCACAATCGAGGCTGAAGGAGTCACGGGATGTGCCATCATCTTGGTGACATGGCCGGCTACGACCGCGCAATTGATGCCACACACCACTCCACGGCGTCTTGAACTGGCTGTCGGTTAACAAGGTCCACAGCAGGGAATCCACAGTTTATATAACATTGCGTTAATTAATCCCGATCAGATTCAATCTAAATGATCACACGGGTTGGTTAGGCTTCTCCAACAGCGCACATCTAGTGCCGCGGGGGAGATCATGCCGGAACAGGTCATTCTTTGGGGGCGCGGAAGTTCCACGAACGTTCAAAAGGTTCTGTGGTGTGCCAATGAACTGGGGTTGTCCTTCACCCATACTCCGCTGGCGGGAGAGCACGGCGGAAATGATGCAGACTGGTTCCTGAAACTAAACCCCAATGGAACAGTACCGGTTTGGCAGGAAGACGGTTTTTGCTTGTACGAAAGCCAAGCGATCCTGCGCTATCTGGCGCGTCGCGAAGACGACCTATACGGCGACACACCTTCACAAATGGCATTGGTTGATCAGTGGTTAGATTGGTTTGCGTCAGTATTCTGGCCGCCGGTGCGAATGCTGTTTCTAGAGGTATGGCGGGACGGAACTCTACCGCTGGACGCGCCTGCCTCACAAGCAGCGCTGAGTAAGGCGGCAATCCAAACGCGACGTATCGCAGACCATCTGAAAACATCCCGCTTCATGGCAGGCGAAACGTTCACGATTGCGGATATTGCTGTCGTCATCGGGCTCAATCGAATGCAGGGGCTGGGTTTTGATATACCGGTTCCCGAGCCACTCTGCAGTTGGATGTGCGAACAAAGGCAACGGCCTGGATTTAAATTTGCGACCATGGGCGAACCCGACATGCCCGGTCACCGACATGTGGGCGCCGCATGACGCGGTCGCCCTTGGACGCTTGTCTTGCACGTCTGTCGCAAGACCCGGCCTTAACAAAAAGGACCTATCATGGCTGACACGACTATGGGCTACTTCACCGAAGACAATTCGGCCGATGTTGTCATCTCAAGGATGGAAAAATGCGAAGACCCGCGCCTGCGTGAGGTCATGGCGGTGATCATCCGTCACCTGCATGCCGCAGTAAAAGAGATCGAACCAACACAAGACGAATGGATGGAAGCGATCATGTTCCTGACCAAAACCGGGCACATGTGCGATGACTGGCGGCAGGAATTCATCTTGTTGAGCGATACGTTGGGTGTTTCCATGCTGGTGGACGCGATCAATTCGCGCAGACCAACTGGTGCGTCCGAAAACACTGTTTTAGGTCCATTTCATATAGACGGCGCGCCCGAGCTAGAGATGGGCGGCAACATCTGTCTAGATGGCAAGGGCGAACCGATGGTGGTTCGCGGGCGTATCCTGGATACCGACGGCAACCCATTGGAAGGTGTCACAATTGACGTGTGGCAAGCCAATGACGAAGGGTTCTACGACGTGCAGCAAAAGGGGATCCAACCCGACTATAATCTGCGCGGCAAATTCACGACGGGGGCGGATGGAACCTATTGGTTCAAGGGCGCTAAGCCGAAATACTACCCGATCCCAGATGATGGCCCGGTTGGGCAGTTGATGTACAAGCTGGACCGACATCCCTATCGGCCAGCACACCTTCACTACATTGTGTCAAAGCCCGGCTATGACACATTGACCACGCACATCTTTGATCCGGATGACCCATACATCAACTCAGATGCGGTCTTTGGGGTGAAAGAAAGCCTGCTGGCCAAGTTTGAGCCCGTAGAAGACGCGTCGCGGCAGGCCGAATATGGGTTTAGCGGAAAATTCTATGATGTTGAGCACGATTTCGTGCTGGCCAAGGTCGACTGATCCATGCCGGTGGCTTGGCAACAATGCGCGCGACCGGGTCAGTCCCGGTCCGCGCGGAGTTTGTCAGGTGACAGCGTGCTGTCCGGTCGAGAAATTGACCTGAACAGTGATCCGACCTTCATTCAACAACCAAGGACGCACCTTGAAGGTGCGCGCGCCGGAAGAATGCATCGGGTCACTGGCCGCAATTTCGGTGGCATGGGCCAGGCTATCGGCACGGATGATCACCATACCCTCGCCATTCCAGGTGTGTTCATCGTCAGCCCAGAATGGGCCAGCCCCAAGCATGATGCCGTCCTGTTCCAGTTTGACCTGAAACTGCAAATGCTCCTCGAGGTTTTCCATTACAGGCCCCATGCCATCAGCAGGAGAGGTGAAAACGACATAAAGCTGTTTTTGCAGCATGCCTTTGGACGCTTCGAGGATGTCGTCCTTCGTAATCGTGGGTGGTGCCATGGTTTATCCTTTCATTCAAAGGGTTTGGCAGGTCTCAGAAAAGTCCATACGCGGCAAGCGTCGAAAGATCTTGGAAGTGTCCGCGTAGCCGAGGTTGATCAGGAAGTTCGATTTGATCGACGTGCCGTGAAAGAACTCTTCGTCAACCTTGGCGTTGTCGAACCCGGACATCGCCCCGACGTCCAATCCGACTGCGCGCGCCGCCAACATCACGTACGCCCCTTGCAACGTTCCGTTGCGAAAGGCGTTGATCTGCGCCGCTGTGGCGTTTTGCGAGAAGATATCCTGAGCGTTCGGGTTCGGCGGGAAAAGGCGCGGAAGCTCTTCAAAAAAGTTCAGGTCATACGCCACGATCGCGGTGACTGGGGCGCTGCGCATCTTTGGTCGGTTAGCATCAAACAAACAGGGTTCCAGCCGGTCTTTCGCGTCACCGGAGCGGATGAAAAGGAGCCGCATCGGCTGCTGATTCATCGACGTCGGGCCCATTTTCGCGATCTCGTACATGTCGCGCAGGGTGTCTTCAGTCACGTCGCGGTCCTGCCATCCGTAGTGCGTGCGCGCCTCGGTGAATATCAGTCTGAGCGTTGTGTCGTCCGCTGTAAGCGACTGTTCCTGAAGGGATTTAGCGGCGGATCGTGCTGCATCGTCGGCGGCGGCGTTCGGGTCGGCCATGGTGGTCTCCTTACCAGATTCGTTGGCCGAACGAAGCACAGAACAAAATTGTATACAATAAAAAATACAATATTGCATAATGACAGAAACGCGCCTAGCGTGGCGCCAATTTGCGGCTTCAAAGCCGCGTAAGTTCTAGGGAGGAAACCATGAAGAACTTTGTAGCAGCGGTCGCTATGGCGACGCTTTGCGCCGCACCTGTTGCGGCCGAGACGTTCAAGATGACGATGTCCGCCAGCCACCCGACAGTCCTGCCATGGGTTGGACAATTATCGACTTTGGTGGTCGCTGAATCAAATAAGCGGCTCGAGGCGATGGGGTCTGAAGATCGCATCGAGTGGACTGAAAGCTATGGCGGAGCGCTATACGGCTTCAAAGACACGCTTGAGGCGGTCGGAGACGGCCTCACAGATGCGGGCTGGGTCGGAACGCTCTGGGAGGGCTCGAAAATGCCTTTGCAGAACATGACCTACTTCATGCCATTTGTGTCTGATGACCTGGTTGGCACATTGCAGGTGATCAATCAGTTGCACCGTGAAGTGCCTGTCCTGCAAGAGGCTTGGGAGGATCAGAACGTCGTCTTCCTCGGTGCAAGCGGTGTCGAGACGTATCACCTTTTGACAAACTTCCCCGTTAACTCGCTCGCAGATCTGGAAGGGCGCAAAATCCTGGCCCCAGGACCTTCGGCCAACTGGATCAAATCCTTGGGTGCTGTGCCTGTGAATGGCGCCTTGCCGACATATTACAACCAGGTGCAAACAGGCGTCGCGGACGGGATGGTTGTGATCATCTCCGGGGCATTCCCGAATAAGCACTACGAAGTGGCACCCTATGTCACTTTGGTAGGGATTGGCGCACAGATGACAGGCGGTTTTGGTGTGAACAAAGACATCTGGGACGGCCTGTCGGATGACGTGAAGCAGGTGCTGACCGAACTTGGCGAGGAGTACACCGTCGCCCACGCCGAGGAGATCATGGCGCGTTACGACAGTTTTATCGCTAAACTGCCTGAAGTCGGCGCGACCGTGACCGAGATGTCCGAAGCAGACATAGCCACATGGAAAGCCGGTTTGCCGAATTTGGCCGGCGAGTGGGCCGAAGCCAATGCCGACAAAGGCGCAAACGAGGTTATGGCAGCCTATATGACGGCGCTGCGCGATGCGGGTATTGAGCCCAAAATCGCGTGGGACGAACGGTAAGAGCGCGGGTTGGTGGCAGTGGAACTTTCTGCACGCGGATATCGTCACGCCACCAACCGCGTGACCACTGGGCTGACGTCGCTGACTGGCTTTGTCAGCGGCGCAGCCTCCATTTGGATCTTCTGCCTGATGCTGCTGATTTGCGCAGACATTTTTGGGCGGACGGTCTTTAATTCACCTGTTCAGGGCGTGGCAGAGATCGTTGCGAATTCCATCGTGGCGATCGTGTTTCTTCAGGCCGCGCATGCGCTCATGTCCGGTCGTATGACGCGTACCGATCTGTTGATCGGGCCGTTAGAAGAAAACCGGCCGTTCGCAGCGGCGGTCATACGTGTTTTCTTCCATTTGGCAGGCATCTTTGTGTTTGCCGTGATCGCACAAGGCACCTGGCCTAAACTGGTCGATGCCTGGGTGGAAGAGGAATTTTTTGGAGCACAAGGCGTCTTCACCGCGCCTGTCTGGCCCATCAAAGCCTGCCTTTTTGGCGGAGCGATCCTGACCTGTTTTGCGTTTGCGGCCCAGATCCTCAATGACATTCGGATTATTGTTGGTGAAAATCGGGTCGAACCGCTTCAGTTCCGACACACCGTGATCCAGAACCCGAAGGGATGGGGTGTTCTCGCGCTATTTTTCGTCGTTGTTATTCTAGGCTACGCCCTGTTCGCCGCCGATTTGAGCCGTGTGCAGATCGGCATTGTTGCTATCGGCTTTATGCTGCTTTTGATCTTTTCAGGTGCGCATATTGCAGTGGCTCTGATCCTGTTGTCTTTCCTCGGGATCTGGCTGATCCGGGACAACCCCAATGTCGCAATCCGATCCCTTGCCTTAGCGGCTGATGGTGCGATTAACCGCTATTTGTTTGGTGTTGTTCCGCTTTTTGTCTTGATGGGATTGGTGGTGGACGCCGCCGACATCGGGAAAGATGCGTTTCGCGTCGCTGCATGGATGTTGCAAAAGATCCGTGGCGGGCTCGGCATGGCGACCGTGGCAGCAAATGCTGTCTTCGCGTCGATCACCGGGATTTCGATTGCCTCGGCGGCCGTATTTTCCCGGGTGGCTGTGCCGCAAATGGTGGCAAACGGATACAACAACAGGTTCGCGTTGGGGGTGGTCGCCGGGTCGTCGGTTCTGGGCATGTTGATCCCGCCCAGTTTGCTGTTGATCATCTACGCCGTTCTTGCCGAACAGTCGGTGGGGGCCCTGTTCCTGGCCGCGATTGTGCCCGGAGCACTTCTGGCTACCGTCTTCGGCATCGGCATCTACCTAATGGCGAGGATCAAACCAACGTCGGTGATGCAATCGGACCGCCCCGTTGTAATCGATGGGGAAACCTGGGGCACGGCAATGCGCAAGCTGACGCCGATTTTTGTTCTGGTACTGATCGTTTTGGGTGGCATCTATTCGGGTGTCTTCACGCCCACTGAGGCCGGTGCGGCGGGTGCCGCCGCCGCAATCTTAGTGGCGCTGGCCCGGCGCAAACTGTCATGGGCGCGATTTTGGCGTGTTCTGGTTGAAACCGGGTTGGTGTCGGTCTCGATACTGATGTTGATTATCGCCGCGTCCATGTACTCGCGAATGCTGACTCTCTCGACCATTCCGCAGGAGGTGACGTCCATTTTTGCCACCGCGGGGCTGGGACTTATGGGCTTTCTGATCGTCTATCTGATCATTGTGGTCATCATGGGGATGATCCTTGATTCAACATCGATCATGCTGATCCTTTTGCCTTTGGCGTTGCCGATTGTGACAGAACTGGGCGGAAACCTTATCTGGTTTGGGATCGTTACGGTCATCGCTGTTGAAATTGGGCTTTTAACCCCGCCATTCGGGCTAACCGTTTACGTCGTCAAAGCCACGATATCAGATCGAAACACCACCCTGGGCGACATCTTTATCGGCACGTTTCCCTTTGTGGTTATGATGACAATTGTCACTTTGATCTTGGCGTTCTTCCCGGCGCTCAGCCTGATGTTCGAATAGGGGGCACAGATGCACTTTGTCGTACATGCCTTGGACAAAGCCGACGCGTTGGAACGCCGTATGGCCGTGATCGCGGATCATCGCGCCTTTCTTGACCGAGCCCCGGCAAAGCATGGCGTGCAGGTTCTTTTATCGGGCCCTCTGACCTCTGATGACGGCAGCGCAATGATTGGGAGCTTCTTTCTTTTGGACGCCCCGGATCGCCAAGCTATCGAAGACCTGTTTGCAGCCGATCCGCTGACTGCGGCGAATGTTTGGGGACAAACCCATATCAACGCAGTGTCCGTTCGACAGAACAACATGGGATCTTCATGACACTCGTCTATCTCTTGTCTGCCATTGCAATTGGGATGGCTTTTGCAACGCAACCGGCAATCAACGGCGCGGCAGTCAAGGATTTGGGCTCGCCCGTAGCCGCCGCTGCCTTGTCTGTTGCCATCACATTGGTT
>CAYODE010000043.1:13961-22519 GCA_964402685.1 uncultured Aestuariivita sp.
GGATTTGGGCTCGCCCGTAGCCGCCGCTGCCTTGTCTGTTGCCATCACATTGGTTGCCTGTCTCGCGATGATGCCATTCGCGGGTGGATCACTTCGCCCGTCCGCTATTCTCAGTCTGCCATGGTGGGTGGTGTTTGGTGGCCTGATCGGTGCGTTTGTTGTGGCGGGCGGAGCGGCGATTGCCCCTGTCACTGGCGCGGCCTTGTTCTTTGTCTGCTTGATTTCCGGGCAGCTGATCGGATCGCTTCTTGTGGATCACTATGGCGCCTTTGGAATGACGGCCCAACCGGTTAGCCTGACCAAGCTGGCAGGTGTCGCACTTGCTTTAGGGGGTGTGGTTCTGGTGAGGATTGGATAGGGGGTATCTATGGCAGAAACGACAGCGAAAACCCGGGTCCGATCAGGCGAAGCCGTCTATGACACTATCCGCGAGATGGCGTTGGAATACAGGTTTCGTCCTGGTGAGAAGATCATCGAAAGTGACCTCGCCGCGCTTTTGGGTGTAAGTCGCACTCCGGTGCGGGAGGCGTTAAACCGTTTGGTCACAGAGGGTTTGATCGAGTTCCGGCGCAATTACGGGTTCTATTGCCGCAAATTAAACATGGAAGAGGTCATGACCTTGGCTGAAGCTGTGTTGGACGTCGAGTTAGCTCTGCTCAAACATGTTCTCCGACGCGCGACCCAAGAGGACCTTGTTGCGTTAAGGGCGTATTCAGAGGGTTTGGCGGACGTGTCAGAGAATTTGCCGGCGTGTGAACGCGCGCGTGGTGATGAAGCCTTTCACGCCCGTTTTGCGGATCTTTCGGGCAACTCCGTTCTGGCCAGTGTTAGTCGAAACTTGAATGCGCGCATTCGATTTTTGCGCAAAATCATGATGGAAGAAGAGGCCGACAAGGCCCGCGCGTTCAAGACACAATGCCAAATTGTCGAGTTGATCCGAGAAGGCGATGAGGCTGCGGCACGTAAGCTACTACGGACCTTCCTAACGCTGGATCAAGACGACGTCCGGGAGGCTTTGGCCAAAGGGTTGGGTCGTATCTATCTGGACCCTATCAACATGGACGTGTCTTTGTCGTCCTGATCAGCGCCACAGCAAGTCGGTTTGGTGTTTTGCGATCCGTCGTGCCAGAGCTTCAAATTGCGCAGTGATGAAATCGCGAAAACGTATTGCGGCTGGGTTTTCGACGACGTCTGCAGGAGAGAGTAGGCCCAGGTTGCGATCGGGGTGGCCGATTTTCAACGAAAGCGCCTCCAACGTCTTTTGCTGGCTCATCATGAACACAACCGAATAGGGCAGGACGGTCAGTGAATCCGATCCGGTCAAAACGCTGACGACCGAGGCCAGCGATCCGCCGGAAAAACTGATCTTGAAATCTTCGGCCCCGATGTTTTCCAAAGCCAACTTCAAATCTCGGTAAAGCGGGCTGTTTGCCGGGGGCGCGATCCATGGAAACTCAGCCACGTCGGGGGGCGTAATGAGTTTGCGCCGTGTCAGCGGATGACCGCGCCGACACGCGATCACGTTAAGACCCGTCAGAATAGGGCGAAAGATCAGGTTGTCTGGAACACGTTCTGCCCGTAGCGGAACAATACCCATATCCAATGTCCGGTTTGACAGCCGCTCCATCAGCTCGTCTGCGTAACCATAGGACTGGTCGACCCGCACGTCCGGGCTTGCCTGTTGGAACGCCGCAATCATGGAGGAAATCACACCGTCCATAAAGATCGGCGTGCCACCCACGCGAACAAGCCCGGATTGTCCAAGCCGGTATCGTTCGATCACGTCTGATGCGGCGCGATCAGCGCGTAGAATTGCGCGACCCTGCTCGGCCAGTGACAGCCCCAGTTCTGTCGGTTGGAGAGGGCGCCGACCAGGTTTGAACAATGACTGCCCTATGCGTGCTTCGAGTTGCGACAGCGTACGAGATACGGACGGCTGAGACTTGCCAAGCGCTTCGGCACCTTCGGTCAATCCGCCCTCATCGACGATGGCGGCGAGGATTTCCAAGTGTCTGGGGTCTATTTTCATAACATTGAGTTATGTAGTATCGATCAGATTCGATCAACTTCGCATTTGTGATTGGATAGTCTGCCCTTGAAGCCAATCGGCAAAGGGAAAGCATGTCCTATTTTCAAAGAGAATTCGTTGCCAAAAGCGCCGCCGTCCGCGTGCGGTTTGGTCCCGGTGTGCGCCATGAGGTAGGTGGGGAAATCAGCGGCTTGGGCGCATCGCGCGCGTTGGTGCTTTCCACTCCTCAGCAATCTGAGACGGCCATGGCATTCGCCGAAAGCCTTGGACCGTTGGCTGCTGGCGTGTTCACCGGCGCTGCGATGCATACCCCGGTAGAGGTGACAGACGCAGCCATGGCGCAGGTCGCTGAGATCGACGCGGATTGTATCGTCGCATTGGGTGGCGGATCCACAACTGGCTTGGGGAAGGCCATTGCCTATCGCACGGACCTGCCACAGATCGTGGTGCCCACAACATATGCCGGGAGCGAAGCGACCCCGATCCTCGGCCAAACCGAAGCGGGCCAGAAGACAACTCTAACCGATCCGAAGGTTCAGCCAGAGGTTATCCTGTACGATGCTGAGCTGGTTGCCACCCTGCCGATCGGTATGACGGTCACAAGCGCACTGAACGCCATCGCGCATGCCGCTGAAGCCCTTTACGCCAAAGATCGCAATCCCCTGTCTACAGCTTTGGCTATCGAAGGCATGCGCGCGTTTGCCGGTGCTCTGCCGAAGGTGATCAACAACCCCGGTGATTTGGACGCCCGGGGCGAAACGCTTTACGGCGCTTGGCTCTGCGGCACCGTCCTGGGCCATGTCGGCATGGCCCTGCATCACAAGCTTTGCCACACGCTGGGTGGGTCATTTGATCTACCGCATGCGGAGACGCATGCAATCATTTTGCCCCACGCGATTGCCTACAACGAAGCTGCCGTCCCGGGCCTGTTGTCCCCGGTCGCAGAGATTTTCGGTGGGCCATCCGCAGGCGCGGCTTTGCATCGCTTCGCCGTCGACAGCGGTGCGCCGATCGCGTTGCAAAGCCTTGGTGTGACGGAGGCGGATCTGGATCGCGCGGCAGAGATCGCAGTGCAGAACCCGTATTGGAACCCTGAACCTGTGGATCAAACCAAGATCCGCGCGCTGTTGGGCGCTGCCTGGGAGGGGCAATCACCCCAATAAAAATATACACATCTCAAGGGAGGAGCGTGATGCTCACACGTCGTAAACTACTCAAAAGCTCGGCTGCGACCGGGCTGACACTGGCCGCTGGCGGACTGGCGGCGCCAGCCATTGCCCAAGGCGCAAAGATCAAGGTGGGCTATGTCACACCGCAATCAGGACCACTGGCCGCCTTTGCCGAAGCCGACCAGTTCATTCTTGACGGATTTGCCGGAACGGAAGCTGGTGCGAATTTCGAGGTGATCGTCAAAGACAGCCAGTCCAATCCAAATCGCGCGGCAGAGGTCGCCAGCGAACTGATCGTGGATGACGGCATCGATATCATGCTTGTGGCATCAACGCCCGAGACGACTAATCCCGTGGCCACCACCTGCGAAAACGAGGAAGTACCCGTGATTTCGACGGTTGCGCCGTGGCAGCCATGGTTCATCGGACAGCAAGGAAATCCAGGTGACCCGGGCTCATGGGAGCCGTTCAATTATGCCTATCATTTCTTCTGGGGGCTGGAGGACGTCATCGCAGTCTTCACCAACATGTGGGCCCAGTTGGACACCAACAAGTCCGTCGGCGGCTTGTTCCCCAATGACGGGGATGGCAATGCGTGGGGCGATCCAAATGTCGGCTTCCCACCTGTTTTGGCGGACCAAGGTTACACCCTGACAGATCCCGGTCGCTATCAGAACCTGACGGATGATTTTTCGTCCCAGATCAACGCGTTCAAGGGGGCCAACGCGGAAATCATCACGGGTGTGGTCATTCCCCCTGATTTCACCACCTTCTGGACGCAGGCCAAGCAGCAGGGCTTCACGCCCAAGGCCGCGTCAATTGGCAAGGCCATCCTCTTCCCGCAGGCTGTCGAGGCGCTGGGGGATGCGGGCCACAACCTTAGTTCCGAGGTGTGGTGGTCGCCGACGCATCCATTCTCCTCTTCGCTGACCGGACAAAGTGCGGGCGACGTTGCCACGGGCTTCACCGCTGCAACGGGCCGCCAGTGGACTCAACCCATTGGATTTGTGCATGCGCTTTTTGAAGTGGCAGCCGACGTGATGGCGCGGGTAGGTGATACTGGCGATCCTGATGAAGTCTCTGAAGCGATCGCCGCGACCGACATGAATACCATCGTCGGTCCGTTGTCTTGGTCCGGTGCTGGTCTTCCACCATTTGCCGCACGCAACGTAGCCAAGACCCCGCTTGTCGGAGGGCAATGGCGCCTGAAGGACGGCGGCGGCTACGATCTGGTGATCGTGGACAACAAAACCGCGCCGAACATCCCGACCGGCGGCGTGATGGAAGAGATCAGCTGATCACAGAAAATAGGGTTCCCGGACCTGATCCGGGAACCCACCTACGCCCCTGAGACCTTAGAACAGGTTCGGGGCAAGAGAGAGATGTGCCCGATGTCCATACTTGCACTGCAAAATGTCTCAAAAAGCTTTGGGTCGTTGAAAGTGACCGATGACGTCAGCTTTGAGGTGCCGGCCGGGCAGGCCTTGGGCATCATCGGGCCCAATGGCGCGGGCAAATCGACGCTCTTCAACTTGATCACAGGCAATCTGATGTCCGATCAGGGAACCATTCATTTTGATGGGCAAGATGTGACGCGCGTCCCTGCGATGCGGCGGTGTTTGGACGGCGTGGGGCGATCCTTCCAAATCCCTCAACCATTTGAGAAACTAACCGTTTTTGAGAATTTGGTTGTCGCGGGAACGTTCGGACGCGACAAATCCGAAGCCGAGGTGACAAGCATCTGCGCCGACGTGTTGGAGCGGACGGGCATGATCGCAAAGGCCAATGCGCCAGCAGGATCACTGTCTTTGCTTGAGCGCAAACGTCTGGAACTGGCGCGGGCAATGGCGACCGGACCGAAGTTGTTGCTGCTTGATGAAATTGCGGGGGGATTGACCGACGCAGAGTGCAAATCGCTGATCCAGACCATCCGCGATATCCACGCCGAAGGGGTGACGATCATCTGGATCGAGCACGTGTTGCACGCGCTGACATCGGTCGTCGAACGGCTTCTTGTGCTTGATTTTGGGCGGGTCATCGGGATCGGGGATCCGGCCGAAATCATGGACAGCCGCGAAGTCAAAGAAATCTACCTGGGGATTGAGGTCTGATGACACTGCTCAATACAAAAGCTCTGACGGCCTTCTATGGCGATTTCCAAGCGCTGTTTGGCGTCGATATCCAGCTGAACGCCGGTGAGGCCGTCGCGATCATCGGCGCAAATGGGGCAGGCAAAACGACACTCATGCGCTCCATAACAGGCGTGCTGAAAAACGCGCCCGAGCAGATCCTGCACAATGGCGTTGAAGTGGGTCATTTGCCTGCGGATACGATCATGAAACGCGGGATCGCGATGGTGCCCGAAGGGCGCAAACTGTTTCCCTCGCTAACCGTCGAAGAAAACCTGATCATCGGCGGTCAACACAAAGGCGGTCGCGATCTTGGCGACCGGATAGATGGCTTCGTCAGCCGGTTCACAGGTGGTCCAAACCCAGTGGAATTGGCTCAAGGCCATGACGGTTCCGGATATTGGACGCTGGAGACGATTTACGACCTGTTCCCAATCCTGCGGGAACGCCGCCACAACCCGGGAACGGCGCTCTCTGGCGGTCAACAACAAATGGTGGCCATCGGCCGGGCACTGATGTCGAACCCGGACGTTTTGCTCTGCGACGAAATCAGCCTGGGCCTGGCTCCAGTGGTGATCAAAGACATCTACGCCGCCATGCCAAAAATCCGGGAAAGCGGGGCAAGTGTGATCGTGGTCGAACAGGACATTGGCCAGGCTATGGCCGTATCGGACCGTGTCTATTGCATGATGGAAGGTCGCGTCACGCTGGAAGGTCGTCCGGATGATATCAGCCGGGATGACATTCACGCCGCCTATTTTGGGGAGGCCGCATGATGATCTGGATCGATACAATTATTCAAGGGATCCTCTTGGGCGGGCTTTACGCCCTGTTTGCCGCCGGGCTTAGCCTTGTGTTTGGCATTATGCGGCTCGTCAATCTCGCCCATGGGGATCTGATCGTTCTGGGCGCTTATCTGATCCTTGTGTTCGTAACGCTATCTGGCATGAATCCGTTCCTGGCAGCGTTGCTGGCGGCTCCCTGCATGTTTGTTCTGGGCTGGCTATTGCAGAAATTCGTGCTGAACCGGACGCTTGGCGAAGACATCCTCCCACCGCTTCTGGTTACGTTCGGTCTGTCCATCGTGTTGCAGAACGTACTTTTGGAAGGGTTTTCAGCCGACAGCCAGCGTATTTCTCTGGGCGCGTTGGAAACCGCATCAGTGTCTTTCGGATCAATAAGCTTGGGCGTCATGCCGCTTTTGACATTTGCGTCGGCTGTCCTTGTGATCGTTGGCTTGAACCAGCTGTTCTACCGAACGGCGATTGGGCGTGCCTTTCGGGCCACCTCGGATGATGCGACGACGGCTAGCCTGATGGGGATCCGACCCGATCGCGTGTTCGCGACGGCCACTGCGATTGCGATGCTGGTGGTGACAGTCGCCGCACTCTATCTGGGTACGCGGGCCAATTTCGATCCCAACATCGGTCCGGCCCGCCTGATCTATGCATTTGAGGCGGTCATTATCGGCGGGTTGGGCAGTCTGTGGGGCACCTTGGCCGGCGGCATCATTATTGGCGTCGCGCAAACCCTGGGCGCTGCGATCAATCCGGAATGGCAAATTCTGGCCGGGCACGTCGCTTTTTTGATTGTGTTGCTGATCCGTCCGCGTGGCCTTTTCCCAAGGAGCAATGACTGATGTCTGCAGCGACCTATAGCGTTTCCACCCGCACACCGGCTTCAAGCATCGCGATGATTGTCGCTTTGGCCCTGGTTGTCCTTCTCTTCGCCGCGCCCGCATTTGCGTCACGCGGGATGATCCAGGATTTGTTTTTCATCCTGACAATGCTGACATTGGCGCAGTTCTGGAATCTGCTTGCGGGCTACGGAGGTCTGGTCTCAGTAGGGCAGCAAGCTTTTGTTGGCTTAGGAGCCTATGCGCTTTACGGCGCTGTGATCCTAGGCGGCGTCGATCCGGTGCTTTCGATCTTGCTGGCCGGGGTCGCGGCCGCGGTCTTGGCCATCCCAACCGCGTTCTTCGCGTTTCGCTTGCAGGGGGCCTACTTCGCCATCGGGACTTGGGTTATTGCCGAGGTGGCGCGTCTGTCGGTGGCGCAATGGCAGGCTGTGGGTGGCGGCACGGGCACCTCGTTGCCACGCAGTGCATTGCGCGAGATGTGGTTTGTTGACGCGATCCAAACTCTGTTTGATACCCGCGCGTCGGCCGCGCGGGACATCCTGGCCTACTGGCTGGCGCTGGTGCTGGCCATTGCCACAATCGCAGGGATCTACTGGTTGCTGAGAACCAAGCGTGGTCTGGCTTTGGCTGCGGTCCGCGACAACGTTGAGGCCGCCAAATCCGTGGGCGTCGACGCGGGTCGTATGAAGTGGACGGTGTTTCTAACTTCAGCCTTTGGCACCGGATTGGCTGGTGGTCTCATCTATCTGCAAAAAGCCCGGATTTCCCCGGACGCGGCCTTCAGCGTCACGGACTGGACGGCTTACGTGATCTTCATCGTTGTGATCGGCGGTATCGGCACGATTGAGGGCCCGATCCTGGGCGTCTTGATCTTCTTTGTTCTGCAGTCATTCCTCGCAGATTACGGCAGCTGGTATCTGATGGTACTGGGCTTGATTGGCATCGCCGTGATGCTGTTCGCCCCGCGCGGGTTGTGGGGTCTGTTCTCGGAAAAAACTGGAATTCAACTCTTCCCCGTTCGGCGCAGACTGAGCGGTGGTCAACTCAATAGGGAGGGCTAGTCATGGCCACAATCACAACTGATGTTTTGATCATCGGAACGGGTCCGGCGGGCTCGGCCACGGCGGCGCTTTTGTCGTCCTATGGGATCGAGAATATGGTGGTGAACCGATACCGTTGGCTGGCCAACACGCCAAGGGCTCACATTACCAATCAACGCACGATGGAAGTGCTGCGCGATTTGGGCCGCGACGTTGAAGATGAGGCCTATATGTATGCCGCTCACCAAGACCTGATGGGCGAAAACGTATTCTGCGAAAGCCTCGCAGGGGAAGAGATCGGCCGCATGAAAAGCTGGGGCAATCATCCTTTGTCAAAAGCGGAACACCTTCTCTCTAGCCCGACGATGATGAACGACTTGCCGCAAACCTTCATGGAGCCACTGTTGTTCAAAACGGCGTGTAAACGCGGGACGCAGTCACGGATGTCGACCGAATACCTGAGCCATGAGCAAGATGCAGATGGTGTGACATCGACCTTGCGCGACAGGCTCTCGGGAGAGACGTTTACGGTGCGCTCCAAATATCTTGTGG
>CAYODE010000044.1:0-22383 GCA_964402685.1 uncultured Aestuariivita sp.
ACCATAACCAAGAGCAGGCACATGTCAGACGATTTCATGCTTGATACCGATGATCTTGAGCGCCGTATGGAAGGCGCGATTTCATCGCTTCGGACCGAATTTGCATCTTTGCGCACAGGACGGGCGAGCGCATCGATGTTGGAACCTGTCATGGTGGATGCGTATGGCGCACCGACACCAATTAACCAGGTCGGCACGGTAAATGTTCCCGAGCCGCGTATGGTGACGGTCAACGTCTGGGACAAAGGCTTGGTCGGTAAGGTGGAAAAGGCTATTCGTGAAAGCGGGTTGGGGATCAATCCACAAACAAACGGCACGATTATCATGTTGCCCATTCCCGAGTTGAACGAAGAACGTCGCAGAGAATTGACAAAGGTTGCCGGTCAATATGCGGAAGGCGCCCGCGTCTCGATCCGCAACGTCAGACGCGACGGAATGGATCAGATCAAGAAAGCCAAGTCTGATGGACTGTCTGAGGATGATCAGAAGTTCTGGGAGACCGAGGTTCAAGAGTTGACAGACAAGATGATTGCCGCCGTCGACAGCGCTCTGGACACCAAACAAACCGAAATCATGCAGGTTTGAGGTCTGCTGATGGCCAGTGAACCCGCTCATGACTTGTCTGCTGTCGAAACAGAAGCAGAATTTGCAGACGGTCCGAAACATGTCGCCATCATCATGGATGGTAATGGCCGATGGGCCCAAGCCCGAGGAAGACCACGCCTTTTTGGACACCATGCTGGGGCCAGGCGCGTCAGAGAGGTGGTTGAGAGCTGCCCGCGTCTGGGGATCAAATATTTAACGATCTTCGCGTTCTCGACGGAAAATTGGAAACGGACCCAGGCTGAAGTCGCCGGTCTTATGAAGCTGTTCCACCGCTACATCACGAAAGAACTACGCGAACTGAACAAGGAAAACGTTCGCGTGCGGTTTATCGGTGATCGGGAACGGCTGGACATCAAACTCCAGCAGTTGATGGACGAGATGGAAGCGGTGACGCAGAACAATGATCGCGTACACCTGACTGTCGCGCTGAACTATGGCGCCCGTGATGAGGTCACGCGCGCCACACGACTTTTGGCGGAAGACGTCGCAAATGGCGTGCTCAACCCCGAAGATGTCGATGTAGAAACACTGCCACGTTATTTGGATACACGTGTCTTGCCCGATCCCGATCTGGTCATTCGAACGAGTGGCGAGGCCCGGATTTCCAACTTCCTCCTGTGGCAATCGGCCTATGCTGAATACGAGTTCATTGATACACTTTGGCCGGATTTCACGTCAGCTGAGCTGGAGCGACTGTGCCGCTCTTTCGGTGCGCGTGACCGGCGGTTCGGTGCTGTGAGCTGATGACCAAGACCGAGCAATGGAGCGACCTCGCGGTCCGAATGGGATCGGGTGCTGTTATGCTAATTGTCGGCATGGCAGCTGTTGCAGCGGGTGGCGATGTCTTTCACGGCTTTGTGGCACTGATCTGCGGAATTATGGTTTGGGAGCTGGTCCGCATGTTGGCTCCCGATCCTTCCAAAACTGCGTTGCAACTAGGCGCGTTGGCCGGGGTCGCGTCCATGCTGGCTATTTATCTTCCACCGGCTTTTGCATTTCCAGTCCTGCTTGCACCGGCCTTCGTTGGGCTTGGTCAACTTAAGTCACATCGTTTGATTTTTTGGATCTTTGTCGTGGCTGTTCTGATGGCGGGTTACGGCATGATGTCCGTTCGTGACGATCTTGGATTTGTGTGGATGTTGTGGCTCGCCTTGGTCGTTGTGTGCACCGATGTCGCTGGCTATTTCGCGGGTCGCATGTTCGGTGGGCCGCGGTTCTGGCCACGGGTCAGTCCGAAAAAAACCTGGTCAGGAACAGCTGCTGGCTGGCTGGCTGCAGGGGTACTGGGCCTTGTATTTGCTCTGGCGACCAAAGCTGGGCTCGCGTTGGTTGTGTTATCCGCGCTGGTTTCTTTCGCATCGCAACTCGGGGACATCGCCGAGAGCGCTGTAAAAAGGAAAATGAAAGTCAAAGACTCCAGCGACCTGATCCCCGGTCACGGGGGCGTATTGGATCGCTTTGACGGAATGCTAGGCGCATCGGTTTTTGTGTTGTTGGTCATTCAAGTGTTCGGCTTGCCAGCGGGGATTGGCTGATGGTGCGCCGGGTGTCGATTTTCGGTGCGACAGGGTCAATCGGGCAAAACACCATAGACCTGATCGCGCGGTCACCAGAAGACTACGATGTGGTTGCGCTGACAGGGTCCAACAATATCCAGCAGTTGGCCAAAGATGCGATTGCCCTGAAGGCTGATGTCGCCGTGACAGCACGACCCGAATTGTTAAATGAGCTTCGTGCGGCCCTGGACGGCTCAGGCATCGCAGCTGCGGCAGGTCAATCCGCTTTGGAAGAGGCGGCTAGCAGACCGGCCGATTGGGTTATGTCTGCGATTGTGGGCGCTGCTGGTTTAAAGCCGGGTTTGCATGCTTTGGAACAAGGAGCGGTTCTTGCGCTGGCCAATAAGGAGTCTTTGGTCTGTGCAGGGGAACTGATCCTGAACACGGCGAGGGCGCATGACACGCGCATACTGCCCGTCGACAGCGAACACTCGGCAGTGTTTCAAGGTTTGGTTGGCGAAGACATGTCTGCGGTGGAGCGGATCATCATCACGGCTAGTGGTGGTGCGTTTCGCGATTGGCCGCTGGATGCATTGCAACACGCAACACTGGCGGAAGCCTCCAGCCACCCAAATTGGGATATGGGACAACGGATCACAATCGACTCCGCTTCAATGTTTAACAAAGCCTTGGAGTTGATTGAAACAAAAGAGTATTTCGGTGTCAGGCCCGATCAAATCGAAGCTGTGGTGCATCCAGAAAGCTTGATCCATGCGATCGTCGGGTTTGTGGACGGTGCTCTTATGGCACATGTCGGACCTCCGGATATGCGCCATGCTATCGGGTATGCTTTGCACTATCCGGAACGTCGGACCCTGCCGGTAGCACGCTTGGATTTGCCTCAGATTGCACAGCTCACATTTGCCGAACCAGATTTGCGACGGTACCCGGCGTTACGCTTGGCACGTGAGGTGATGGAGCGCGGAGGATTGTCTGGTGCCATATTTAACGCGGCAAAGGAAAGAGCCCTTGACGCGTTCATAGCCGAGCGCATCGGATTTTTGGAGATGGCCGCAGTTGTTGAAGAGGTTTTAAACAGCTTTGAAGCCGATCCAGAAGGAATAGATGCAGCCATGACCCTTGATAACGTCATAGCAACGGACCATTTGGCCAGAGAACGGGCCGATCAGATCATGGCACAGCGAGCAGGGTAGGTTTTTGGATATCGTTGGATTTATTCCTCAATTTGGCGGCTTTGCGCTCACCCTATTGGCGTTCATTTTGGCGTTGTCCATCATTGTCGCCGTGCATGAGTACGGCCATTATATTGTTGGCCGGTGGTCGGGCATTCATGCCGACGTTTTTTCCATTGGGTTCGGGCCGGTATTGTTTTCACGCGTCGATAAACGCGGCACGCGCTGGCAGGTTGCCGCCTTGCCGTTTGGCGGTTTCGTAAAATTCGCGGGCGATGCTAACGCCGCATCCGGCAAAGACAGCGAAGCAATGGCCGCGGCGGAGACCGACCCCGCGGCGCTGCGGAGAACAATGCACGGCGCACCCTTGTGGGCACGGTCCGCAACGGTTGCCGCAGGTCCCGTGTTCAATTTCGTGATGTCCATCCTTGTTTTTGCTGGCATGATTTTCTTGCAAGGCGAACCCAAAGAACCCTTGACCGTCGGAGAGTTGCTGACACTGCCAGAGGGAACTCATGACTTGCAGATCGGCGATGAGATTGTCGGTATCGAAGGAATACGCGCGCCGTCGTTTGGTGATCAGGATGGATGGTCCAACTTTCGCGACGGCATGCCGACGCAAGCCATTCTGGACTACACTGTGCAGCGGGATGGGGCGGAAATTGTGGTGCCCGGTCCCATCTTGATGCCACCGTATGTCCAGCAGGTGGCGCCCCGCAGCGCCGCCGATGACATCGATCTGAAACCAGGCGACGTGATTACCGCAATTGATGGCGAGCCGATCGTTGCGTTTGATCAAATCCGTGATGCAGTTGAAGGATCGGACGGTCGCGTCTTGCTACTGGATGTATGGCGAAAGGGCACGATGCTTGAGTTTGCATTGGCGCCTAAGCGGGTGGATGAGCCCCAGGCAGAGGGCGGATTTAAGACCCAGTGGCGGATCGGGATCATTGGCGGCATGGCATTTGAACCGGCCACTGAGGCGACAGGGCTGGGCCAATCGCTCTGGGGTGGCGTGACGCAAACTGGCAATGTCATCTCAAGCTCGTTGTCCGGTCTTTACCACATGGTGACCGGTGCGATTAGCACATGTAACATGAGCGGGGTCATCGGAATTGCCGAAACCTCGGGATCAATGGCCAGCCAAGGCGCTGACAATTTCATCTGGTTCATCGCCGTTTTGTCTGTCGCCGTCGGACTTTTGAATTTATTCCCAATCCCTGCATTGGACGGAGGTCACTTGGTCTTTTACGCCTATGAGGCGGTTGCGGGAAAACCACCAAGTGATCGTGCGCTACAGGTGATGATGGCGACGGGCCTCGCTCTGATCCTGACGTTGATGGTCTTCGCGATTGGGAACGACATCTTCTGCCCGTAAGGTACGCAGACCGACTGCGCATTTGCCAAACTGTTGCCATATTCGCCTGATACCAGGTCACCACTGTGATTGAGTATTAAGGCAGCAAAAATGACGTATCTGCTGAAAACGTACCGAGGGTTGGACCTGGTTGTTGAACTGAACTGGGACCGTCTGATTTATGTGATTGCCATCTCGCTTTCTTTGCTGGCCGGCCTTTATGTCGGAACACTCCTTCCGCAGCTGACTGGGTTTGACGTTCTGTAACCGAAAAACCACTCCCAAATCATTGCATTCTTGGTTTTGACAAGGGGTATCAATCCCGCTAACCACATACCAACATTCCTAGAATTATGATGGATGGGCGGTTATGGGTTCGGGCACGACAACGCGTACATTCTGCGGGTCACTCACAGGCAAACTCCACATCTTGTGTACATGGGCCGTTGGAATTTTCTTTGTATTTGCAACGGTATTAGCTGTTTCCGGCTCACCGGCACATGCGCAGGACTTCAGGTTTAACTCGATTGTTGTCGAGGGAAATCAACGCATCGACACCGCGACTATTTCGACTTTTGCGGGAATCGCCCAAGGTCAGTCTGTCTCTGGGGGAGAACTGAACGACGCGTATGAGAGAATCCTTGACAGCGGCCTTTTTGAAACGGTCGAGCTAGAGCCTCAGGGGTCCACTCTTGTGATCCGCGTGGTCGAGTTTCCGACAATCAACCGGATCAATTTCGAAGGCAACAGACGAATAGATGACGATGACTTGGCTGGGTTCATTGAAAGTGAACCACGTCGCGTGTTCAATCCGACGGTTGCCGAGCGGGACGCGAACACCATTGCTGAAGCTTATGCGCAGCAGGGGCGGATCTCTGCGACAGTCACGCCACGCATCATTCGCAGGTCGGACAACCGCGTCGATCTGGTTTTTGAAATCGGCGAAGCCGGCGTGATCGAAGTGGAGCGCGTCAGCTTTGTCGGCAACCGTGCCTTTTCGGATCGTCGTTTGCGTCGGGTGCTTCAAACAAAACAGGCCAACTTTTTGCGAGCGTTCATCCGGGCCGACACGCTCATCGAAGACAGAGTTCAGTTCGACAGGCAAGTTCTGACAGATTTTTACCGGTCACGTGGGTATGTCGACTTTCAGGTAAACAGCACCAACGCAGAACTCACAGAAGAGCGGGACGCGTTCTTCCTGGTTGTAAACGTTCAAGAAGGCCAACAGTTCAAGTTCGGACAAATTACCACCGTAAGTGAATATGACGGTGTGGATGCCGGGATCTATCAAGAGTCGCTGCGGGTTCGGCCCGGCGTAGTCTATTCCCCAAGTCTGATCGAAAGTTCAATTGCCCGTATGGAGCGCCTCGCTGTGCGCAATGGGATTGACTTCATGCGGATTGAACCGCGTGTGACGCGAAATGATCGTGACCTGACTTTGGATGTTGAATTTGTTTTGACGCGTGGTCCGCGCGTCTTTGTGGAGCGGATCGACATTGAAGGTAACACCGCAACGTTGGATCGCGTGGTCCGTCGCCAGTTCCGTGTCGTAGAGGGCGATCCCTTCAATCCGCGGGAAATCCGTGAAAGCGCGGAACGTATTCGTGCCCTTGGCTTCTTTGCGGAGGCAGATGTCGAAGCACGTGAGGGCTCTACCTCCGACCAAGTCGTTGTTGACGTGGATGTTGTCGAACAACCGACAGGATCGCTGAGTTTGGGCGGCAGCTATTCCAGGAACGATGGTTTCGGGGTGGCGCTTGGCCTGCAAGAGCGCAACTTCTTGGGTCGAGGGCAAACGATCGGTGTGACATACTCAACCGCCGAAGATTCAGAGCAATACGTGCTGAACTTCGCGGAGCCTTATCTGCTGGGAAGAGACCTGCGTTTCGATTTCGGCATCGGCTATACAGAGGAAGATTCAAGCTTTGCGCGGTTTGATACCGAGCGGTTCTTCTTCCGCCCGGCTTTGACGTTCCCAATCGGTGAACTTACGCGCATGTCGTTGCGGTACTTCTACGAAGACGAAGAGATGATTGCCCGTCCAGGCGCTGTAACCAGCGTCACCATTGGCAACGAGATTGCCTTGGGAGAGCAGGTTTCATCCGGTCTGGGTTACACGCTGAGCTATGACAGCCGTCGGAGCGGGCTAGATCCGAACTCCGGGGTTCTGCTGGAGTTTGGACAGGATTTTGCCGGGCTTGGTGGCGACAATGAATATATCAAAACCACGGCAAGAGTGATCGCGCAAACGCGGGTTTTGAGCGAAGAGGTGACCCTTCGTGCCTCCTTTGAGGGCGGCGCTTTGTCGTGGAGTGGAAACAACCCGAGCCGGATCGTAGATCGTACCATTCTTGGCCCGTCCATTATGCGCGGTTTTGAACCGGCCGGTATTGGCCCACGCGATTTGTCGAATGGCGCCGATGATGCCCTAGGCGGCAACTTGTTTGCCGTGGCTCGGTTCGAAGCTGAGTTTCCCATTGGATTGCCTGAAGAATTGGGTATCTCTGGCGGTGTTTTCTACGACATCGGCAACCTTTGGGATCTCGATAACTCCAGTGCAAACTTGGCTACCGTGGTCGGTGAGGGCGGTTCATTCCGGCAGGTGGTTGGTTTGTCAATCTTCTGGGATACGCCAATCGGACCTCTGCGCTTTAACTTCACACACGCTGTGTCCAAGGAAACCTTCGACAAGGAGCAAACGTTCGACTTTACTCTGTCGACGACGTTCTGACAGTGCGGATGTTGTGGCGGGTTCTACCTCTCGCCGGATTAGTGGCGATATTGGCGTGGTTTGCGCCGGTATCCTCTCAACAGTTGGGGACCCTTCAAAGCCCGATCCTCACAATCGAAGCCGAACGCCTGTTCAACGACTCTGCATTCGGTCAAAGGATTGCTCAGGAACGGGAAGCAGAAAGCGCAGTCCTATCTGCAGAAAACAGACGTATCGAAGCGGAACTGACTACGGAAGAACAAGAACTGACCGAACGACGGGCCACAATGGAGCCAGAGGCCTTCCGCGTCTTGGCAGATGCATTCGACGAAAAGGTTCAGGAGATCCGCCGCACTCAGGACGCCAAAGCACGCGCTCTCAATCAAAGTCGAGAGGCCGACAGGGTGGCCTTTCTCCAAGCCGCGGCACCTGTGTTGGAACAGTTGATGAGAGAGGCTGGTGCTGCGGTGCTGTTGGAGCGGGGCAGCGTGTTTCTTAGCCTGAACGCGACAGATGTTACAGATACCGCCATCGAGCGCGTAGACGCGGCAATCGGTGATGGTGCTGACCTCCGAGAGCAATAAAAGACGCGTCTTGCTCAGCTCGAGACGGCTTGTTACTCACAAAAACAAAACAATAAACCAAGGTAAGGGACTACATGACTTCGGATCTCAAAAGCGCGGACATTGGCTTAATTCAGCGCCTTATCCCGCATCGCTACCCCTTTCTTCTTGTTGACAAAGTTATTGAGATCGATGGGTACCAGTCCGCACTGGGCATCAAAAACGTGACGATGAATGAACCGCATTTTCAAGGACATTTCCCCGGAAATCCGATCATGCCCGGTGTCACCATTGTCGAAGCTATGGCACAAACTGCGGCGGTCATGGTGGGCGTCGCGCTTGATTTCGCCGATCGCGAAACAAAGGTGTATTTCATGGCTATCGATGGCTGCAAATTTCGCCGTATGGTCGTGCCAGGAGATGTTTTGGAAATGCGCTTGAAAACCCTGCGGGGACGGCCTGGAGGCAAAGTCTGGCGCTTCGCCGGAACTGCAACGGTCGAGGGCGAAATGGCTGCTGAAGCTGAGTTTACCGCAATGATGGATACGCCCGCGGAATGACAGGACCATCCGAAATTCATCCCAGTGCGATCATCGAACCGGGCGCACAGGTGGGAAATGGCTGCAGTGTCGGTCCGTTTTGCGTCGTAGGACCGGATGTTGTCCTAGGTGATCGGGTCACATTAAAAAGTCATGTCGTGGTGACCGGAGATACGGTGATCGGCGAAGACACGGTGATCTTCCCGTTCTCCGTAATTGGTGAAGTTCCCCAAGACAAAAAGTACCAGGGGGAGAAGAGCAGCCTTCGTGTCGGTGCGCGCAACCGAATTCGCGAGCATGTCACAATGAATGCTGGCACCGAAGGCGGTGGCGGCGTCACCCGCATTGGGGATGACGGCCTGTTTATGGCGGGTTGTCATATCGCGCATGATGCTATTGTGGGCGATCGCGTGATTGTCGTGAACTCCGCGGCCGTGGCGGGGCATTGCGTCCTTGAGGATGACGTTATTGTCGGCGGACTCAGCGGCATCCACCAATTCGTACGTATCGGTCGTGGCGCGATCATCGGAGCGGTCACAATGGTGACCAACGACGTCATTCCTTACGGATTGGTCCAAGCGCCGCGTGGCGAACTCGATGGCCTGAACCTGGTTGGTTTAAAGCGACGGGGCGTCACGCGAGAAGACATCACCGCCTTGCGTGCGGCTTTCCAGATGTTGGCGCAGGGCGAAGGCACGTTTCAGGACCGCGCGCGCCGTATGGGGGAAGAACACGACAGTAAATATGTGCAGGATGTCGTACGCTTTGTGCTGGGTGACAGTGACCGTTCTTTCCTGACACCGGGTAAGTGATGACGCGGGCTTTGATCGCAGGCTCAGGCGCCTTGCCCAAAGCCGTTGTCGAGGCGCTGAAGGATCGGCCATTGATTTGCAGCCCACGCGGCCACATTCCAGACGATCTTGAGCCCGACATCATTTTTCGGTTGGAGCATCTGGGGACGCTTCTCAAAACCATCCAAGATCGTGGCATAACGCGTGTCTGCTTTTGCGGCGCTGTAAAACGCCCCTCAGTGGATATCGCGGAAATCGATGCCAATACGATGCCCTTGCTTCCCACATTGCAGCGCGCCTTGCAGCCAGGAGACGATGGAGCACTCAAAGCCATCATTGAAGTGTTTGAACTGGCTGACCTTGTCGTTGAGGGCGCGCATGAAATTGCGCCCGCCTTGCTGCCTCCCATGGGAACGTTGACAGCCAAACCCGCGGATGAAGGTGTCGATACCGAGTTGGAGCAGGCGCGGAGTGTCCTGAAGCAGATGGCCGATATCGACGAAGGACAGGCCTGTGTTGTGCGTGGATCAACGGTGCTTGCTCAGGAAGATCCGCGTGGAACAGATGCAATGCTGGCCGATCTTGCCGCACCGCGCGCCAAACCGATGCCCCCCGCGGATGATCCTTTCAACTGGATCATGGACAGTGTTGGTGAAGCGCTGGATGACACATCAGATTGGCTCTCCGGCGATGCTGGCGAAAAAGCCGGAAAAAAAGGCGCCGGTGGCGTTTTGTTCAAAGGGCCCAAGCCAGGTCAGGACCGTCGCGCGGATCTGCCGACGATTGGTCCAGAGACGGTTCGGGGCGCTCATAGCGCCGGATTGCGAGGCATCGTACTGGCTACTGACGGCGTTATGGTTCTAGATCGCGCGCGTGTCACCGAGATGTGCGATCAAGCCGGTCTCTTCCTCACCATACGCGATTTCTCCTGATGCGCGTGTTCCTGATTGCTGGAGAGCCGTCAGGAGACAGGTTGGGCGGCGCTTTGATGGCTGGCCTTAAGTCCCTGATACCGGAGGTTACGTTCGAGGGTGTCGGCGGAGAACACATGACGCGTGAAGGGCTCGACAGCCTCTTTCCGATGCAGGAACTCAGCGTCATGGGCATTGCCGAGGTTCTGCCAAAATACTTTCATCTTAAACGCCGTATCGCCGAAACGGCCGAAGCGGTCCTGGCGACCAAGCCAGATGTGATGGTCACTATTGATAGCCCGGATTTCAGCCTGCGTGTCGCCAAAATCGTCAAGGCATCATCCGACATCCGAACCGTGCATTACGTCGCGCCGACAGTATGGGCTTGGCGGCCGGGGCGCGCTGCGAAAATGGCCAAGCACATTGACCAGGTTCTGACGCTTTTCCCGTTTGAGCCACCCTACATGGAAGCGGCTGGTATGCGCAGCGACTTTGTAGGCCACCCGGTCGTCTCGGACCCTGTGCCATCAGCCACAGATGAAGCCTCCTTTCGGGAGGAGAGCAGGATCGGCGCAGCGCCTTTCTTGCTGGTGTTACCCGGCTCGCGCACAGGGGAAGTATCGCGCCTTGCGGAACCATTTGGAGAGGCACTTCGCGTGTTCTTGGCCAACAAACCCGACTGGCGGGTTGTCATACCCGCCGCTCGGCCCGTGGCCGATATGGTCGTGGACCTGTCACGGGAATGGCCCGGGCAGCCCTATGTGCTGGATCCACGCCGCTACTCAGCCGAGAGGGCTGCGGAACTGAAACGCGGGGCCTTTGGCGGCGCGCGTTTAGCCTTGGCCGCTTCAGGTACAGTATCCCTTGAATTAGCTGCGGCACGGACCCCGATGGTGATTTCCTATCGCTTCAACCCAATTACATGGGTGATCATGCAAAGAATGGCCCTGATCGATACAGCCACCCTGGTCAATTTGGTGTCGGAAACGCGGGTCGTTCCAGAGTGTCTGGGCCCAGACTGTACCGGGCCTCTCATTTCGGAGCGCTTAACGTCCGTTTGTTTGGAACCAGAAGCTCAAAATGATGCCATGGCGCTCACCATGAAACGTTTAGGGCAGGGTGGGGATAACCCTGGCTTGCGTGCAGCTCAGGCCGTCTTGGACGGACTGGAAGCAGCGACGGCTCAATAGCCGCGCCAGATCCACCCGCCACCGAAAATGCGCGAACCTTCGGTTTCGTAAAAGACACAGGCCTGACCGGGGGACACACCTTCTTCCGGGCTCAAAAGCTCGACCTCGGCTTCTGTGGGTGAGATCGGTCTTATAATCGCTTCCTTCGGTGGGCGCGTTGAACGCACTTTGACCGAGACATGCCATTCCTTCTGGCTGTCGAACGGGGCATCCCCCAGCCAGTTAATCTCGCGCACAGGAATTTTCCGCGTGGCCAACATGTCTTTCGGTCCGACGACGACCTGTTTTGCATCCACGTCCAGCTTCACGACATAGAGTGGATCGACCAGCCCACCGATGCCCAACCCGCGGCGTTGCCCAATTGTGTAGTGAATGACACCGCGATGAGTGCCCAAGACGTTACCGTTAGTATCCACAATGTCTCCGGGATCCGCCGCGCCGGGTCGCAGTTTTTCGATCACCGCGGCATAGTCACCATTTGGAACAAAGCAGATGTCCTGGCTGTCCGGTTTGTCGGCGACACTCAGGCCATATTGCGCCGCCAGATCGCGCGTGGCGTCTTTGGACGGCAGATGCCCAAGTGGAAAGCGTAGGAAAGACAGTTGTTCGGGTGTCGTTGAAAACAGGAAATAGCTTTGATCGCGATTGGCATCCTCGGCACTGTGTAATTCTGGCCCGTTGGGGCCTTCTTTGCGCTGGATGTAGTGGCCTGTCGCCATGCAATCCGCATCTAGGTCCTTAGCCGTTTCCAACAGATCTTTGAATTTCACGCGTTCATTACACCGAATACACGGCACCGGAGTCGCGCCGGCCAAATAGCTGTCGGCGAACTCATCAATAACGGCATCCTTGAAGATGTTTTCATAATCGAGAACGTAATGCGGGAACCCACGCTCTTCCGCCACGCGGCGGGCGTCATGAATGTCAATGCCCGCGCAGCACGCCCCTTTCTTGGCCAATGCTGCGCCGTGGTCATAAAGCTGCAGCGTAACGCCCACGACATCATAGCCCTGCTCTGCCAGATGGGCCGCGACAACAGAACTGTCCACACCGCCGGACATCGCGACAACCACCCGTGTTTCAGACGGGGCTTTTGCAAAGCCAAGCGAGTTCAGCGTGCCGGGTCGGTCAAGCGCCATTGGAGGTCCTCAAGAAACGCGGGAAATAGGTTTGGCCGGAATATAGGAAAATCCTATCTACTCTCAAGCCCCGGTTTCATTCGCTGTTAAGGCCAGTACGCCACGTTGCAGGGTACAATATGGGAAGCGATGCGATGTATTTGAAAAAAGTAAATGGTCGGCGGACAGCAACGTTACCGGACGGGTCAATTATAAGCTTGTCTGATTTACCGGAACCAGACACGACCCGGTGGGTGGCATCGCGCAAAGCGAAAGTTGTCAAAGGTGTTCTATACGGGCTGATTTCCCAAGACGAAGCGCTTACCCGGTATGGTTTGAGCGCGGATGAGTTTCGCGAATGGGTAACTGCCATTTCAGAACATGGTGAAGACGCGTTGAAAGCAACCCGTGTCAAAGCATACCGACAACCTTAGATTGCAATACATTCCCTCTGCATTATAGTAACGTGTGGTTAACCTTTTTTGTTCACGGTTAGTCCAACGAAAACTGGGTAGAGCGAACGGAGATTGCAGAATGCGAGTCCTACTGGTCGAAGACGATCCAACGACCTCGAAAAGCATCGAACTGATGCTGACAAATGCTAATTTGAATGTGTATTGCACCGATCTGGGCGAGGAAGGGGTCGATCTTGCAAAACTGTATGACTACGACCTGATCTTGTTGGATTTGAACCTGCCGGACATGCATGGGCATGATGTACTTCGCCAACTGCGTTTGGCACGGATCGAAACCCCGATTTTGATCCTGTCGGGGGCAGATGACACCGAAAACAAGATCAAGGGTTTCGGTTTTGGAGCTGACGATTATTTGACGAAACCTTTTCACCGCGATGAATTAGTTGCGCGTATTCACGCAATAATCCGGCGATCAAAAGGTCATTCTCAATCGGTGATCCATACGGGCCGGATTGCGGTGAACCTTGATGCCAAAACTGTCGAAGCAGATGGAGACCCGGTACATCTGACAGGCAAAGAGTATCAGATGCTGGAACTCTTGAGTCTCCGCAAGGGAACTACGCTGACCAAGGAAATGTTTTTGAACCATCTTTACGGCGGCATGGACGAGCCGGAACTGAAGATTATCGACGTCTTCATTTGTAAACTGCGAAAGAAGCTCAGTATCGCAACAGATGGCGAAAACTACATCGAAACAGTCTGGGGACGTGGTTATGTTCTGCGCGATCCTGAAGGCTCGAGCGGGGCGCAGAGGCAGAGAATTGCGGCGAACGCCTGAGGACGTCTAACGTTGCCCACGGCGCATAGCGCCCTTCCAGAATTCAAAGAAACAAAGCGCCGCGTCTGGACCTATCGCCAGCCGCGGCCTATCACTTTGCATCGTATCATTCGCAGAAACCTCTGGTCACCTCCACGATGGCAAAGCCTGACATTTCTACCCTTACTGAAGATGAAGCGCGCGCGGAACTGAGCGAACTGGCCGCGGCTATCAAGGCTGCCAACGCGGCGTATCACCAATCAGATGCGCCGGATATCAGCGACGCGGAGTATGATGCGCTCAAGCAGCGAAACGCCGCGATCGAATCCGCCTTTCCGCATTTGAAGTTGGCAGACAGCCCGTCCGAGCAGGTGGGGGCAGCCCCCGCGGACGGCTTTGCGAAAGTCACTCACGCTGTGCGGATGTTGTCACTAGGAAACGCGTTTGAAGATGCGGACGTGGACGCCTTTGAAACAAGCATCAGAAAGTACTTGGGGCTGAGCGCTAAAGAATTGCTGGCATTCACGGCTGAGCCCAAAATTGATGGCCTGTCTCTTTCGTTGCGGTACGAAAACGGCGCACTGGTTCAGGCAGCCACACGCGGCGATGGCGGAGTTGGAGAGAACGTCACGGCCAACGCGCTGACGATTGAGGATGTGCCTCAGCACCTAACAGACGCACCGGATCTTTTGGAAGTGCGCGGCGAAGTCTACATGAGCCATTCAGATTTTGAGGCTCTTAATGATCGACAGGAAGCCGCGGGTGCAAAACCCTTTGCCAACCCAAGAAACGCGGCCGCGGGATCGCTGCGCCAGCTGGATGCCGAGATCACAAAGGGCCGGCCTCTGCGCTTTTTTGCATATGCCTGGGGTGCATTGAGCAACACGCTTGCAGAAACGCAATATGACGCGATCCAGCGGTTGGCGGAGTTAGGATTTCAAACCAATCCCTTGACGAAACTGTGCAACAACTCCAATGAGATGATCGCCCATTACCGCCTCATCGAGGAACAGCGCGCAACGCTTGGCTATGACATTGATGGCGTCGTCTACAAAGTAAACGATCTGGCGCTGCAGACACGACTTGGTTTCCGGTCGACCACTCCACGTTGGGCAATTGCGCATAAATTTCCTGCCGAATTGGCGTGGACACGCCTCGAAAAAATTGAAATTCAGGTTGGCCGCACAGGGGCTTTAAGCCCAGTAGCCAGGCTTACCCCAGTGACCGTAGGCGGTGTCGTTGTTTCAAACGCCACCCTGCATAACGAGGATTACATCGCCGGGCGGGATGCAAAAGGGCAAGAGATCCGCGGAGGCAAGGATATTCGCGAAGGCGATTGGGTGCAGGTCTACCGCGCCGGTGACGTGATCCCAAAAGTGGCCGATGTAGATTTGTCCAAACGTCCCGAGGACGCGCTGCCTTACGTCTTTCCTACGCTCTGTCCGGAATGCCAAAGCGAGGCAATTCGCGAGGTCGGCGACGCGGTCCGCCGCTGTACGGGTGGATTGATCTGCCCCGCGCAAGCTGTTGAAAAACTGAAGCATTTCGTCAGCCGTCAGGCATTCGATATCGAAGGGTTAGGCGCCAAACAGGTTGAACAGTTTTATTCCGACGGCTGGATTGCGGAACCTGCCGACATCTTTTTGCTTCAGGAGCGATACGGGCAGGGTTTGCAACAGCTCAAAAACAAAGAGGGTTGGGGAGAAAAGTCTGCCAACAACCTGTTCCAAGCCATCGAGGATAAACGATCCATTCCTTTGGGACGCGTGATTTTCGCTTTGGGTATCCGCCACGTTGGGGAAGCCGCATCTAACCTTTTGGCGCGAAACTACGGCAGTTGGCGCACCTTTGAAGACGCGGTAACGGCCGCTGCGGACCTGATTGGCCCTGCTTGGGACGGGCTCCTAGACATTGATGGCGTGGGCGAGGTTATGGCCACAGCGCTTGTCACTGCGTTTGCCCAAGAAAATGAGCGCGCGTCGATCGACCGGCTGGTTGCTCAGCTGATCATCGAAGATGCGGATCAACCTGATACCGATGGGAGCCCTGTGGCGGGTAAAACGGTTGTCTTTACTGGTACTTTGGAAAAAATGACGAGGGCAGAAGCAAAGGCGCGCGCAGAAGCTTTGGGTGCCAAAGTCTCGGGCTCTGTGAGTGCAAAGACGGATTTGCTGGTGGCTGGGCCTGGGGCGGGCTCCAAGGCCAAGAAAGCGGCCGATCTGGGGATCGAGACATTGGATGAAGATGGCTGGTTGACCTTGATTGGCGCAGCATGACGGGCCGTCCCGAAGTTCTGTTTCCACTTTTTGCCGGGCTCGAAACGCTGGATGGGATTGGTCCGAAAACGGCCAAGCTGCTGCCGCAACTAGGCATAGAAAAACCCCGCGATATTGCGTTGCATTTGCCCTACGCGCTGGTGAACCGCAGGCGCCGCGACACGATTCAAGGCGCCGAAACCCCGCTGACGTTGACCGTCGCCGTGACCGTTGGTGTCCATCGTCCCCCACGAAATCGCAGCGGTGCTTATCGGATCCATGTTGAAGACGGGACCGCCGATTTCCAGCTGGTCTTCTTCCACGCGCGCGGAGACTACCTGAAGCGGTTGTTGCCGGAAGGCTCTCGCCGGGTGGTCTCAGGGAAACTTGAGATATTCGATGGCATGGCCCAAATGGTCCATCCCGACTACGCCCTACCCGAAGCCGAAGCTGGCGAAATCCCCGAGGTCGAGCCGGTGTATCACCTGACAGCCGGGGTCACGCAGAAAACCATGTTCAAAGCCGCGCAGTCGGTCTTACGAGACGTGCCTGACTTAGAGGAGTGGATCGACCCCGCGCTCAAACGTCAGGAAGGCTGGCCAGATTGGGCAGACGCGGTTCGGCAAGCGCACCATCCCAATGAGATGGAGGATGTCATGCCCATGGCTCCGGCGCGGACGCGCATGGCATATGATGAGCTCTTTGCCCATCAACTCACCCTTTCGCTGGCACGCCAAACACTTCGCAAGGCCAAAGGCCGCACCACGGTCGGATCAGGGGATCTGCAAGCTAAGGTAATAGCGGCCCTGCCATATGAGATGACCGGTGCTCAATCGCGGGCAGTGACAGATATCGCGAGTGACATGGCCCAGCCATTTAAGATGAATCGCCTTTTGCAGGGCGATGTCGGCGCAGGAAAGACGTTGGTGGCGTTCATGGCGCTTCTGATCGCAGTCGAAGCGCACGGGCAGGGCGTCATGATGGCCCCTACGGAAATCCTGGCACGCCAACACCTGGAAGGTCTTCAGCCGTTGGCGGAATCCGCCGGTGTTGTCGTTGAGATCCTGACCGGGCGCGACAAAGGGCGCGAACGGGCGGACAAACTTGCGGCGTTGGCGCGCGGCGATATTCATGTGCTGGTGGGCACGCACGCTGTTTTCCAAAAAGATGTCGAATTTCATGATCTGCGGCTAGCTGTCATAGACGAACAACACCGCTTTGGGGTTAGCCAGCGCCTTGAATTGGGGCGTAAAGGGCAAGCGGTGGATGTGCTGGTGATGACCGCAACGCCCATCCCCCGCAGCCTTGCACTGGCACAATTTGGGGACATGGACGTCTCAATCCTCGACGAAAAGCCGCCGGGGCGGAAGCCGATCAAGACTGCCGTTGTCCCAACGGACCGAATGGACGAGGTTGTGACCCGCATGCAAAAGACGATTGCAGAAGGGCGCCAGTGCTATTGGGTGTGCCCCTTGGTCGAAGAATCCGAAAAAATGGACCTGACGGCTGCCGAAGAGCGCTTCAAACGCCTTCGAGCCGCTTTGGGAGACGATGTTGTCGGATTGGTACACGGCCAGATGCCGCCCGCTGACAAGGACGCTGCGATGGCAAAGTTTCAGGCCGGCGAAACGAAAGTTCTGGTGGCGACAACGGTCATCGAAGTCGGCGTCAACATTCCCAACGCGACGATTATGGTGATCGAACGTGCAGAGATCTTTGGTCTTGCGCAGCTTCACCAATTGCGTGGGCGTGTGGGACGCGGTGAAGCGGAATCCACCTGTTTGTTGCTCTACCAGGCACCTTTGACAGAAGGCGGGCGCAAGCGTCTTGAGGTGTTGAGGGACACCGAAGACGGGTTTCGAATTGCAGAGACTGATCTTGAGATGCGTGGCGCCGGAGACTTGATTGGGACAGCGCAATCCGGACTTCCTAGGTTCAGGGTCGCTGATCTGGAACGGCAAAGCGGTCTGATGGCGACAGCGCAAAAAGATACGCGCAAACTGTTGGACGATGATCCAACCCTGACATCTGACCGAGGCCGCGCGGCCCGACAGCTTTTGTGGCTCATGAGCCAGGAAGACGCGATACGTTTGATTTCAGTGGGTTAAGCGGAAATTCCACAAAAGTTCACAAATGTTCTCAAAAAGTTCTTTACATGTGGAGCTCAAAATGAGAACAAATAGCTAACACGGAATTAACCAAGACCCGGAGCCGAGCAGATGTTCACCCAAATCAAAACCGCCGTACAGCGTTCTCAACCGACCTTTCTTTCGGATTTGATGGGTGTTGGCGCACTCGCGGTGATGCTTGTGGTGGGCCTGCACTTACCTGGTCTTGTTTGATCTCTTTCTGCCTGCGACCTCATGCCGGACGTTCTGCATCCTGTCCCCAACTGATGCGAGGGTGACCTGCCTGTCCCAAGACCCTCGAGGATCCGCCTGATCCTCCCTTGAACGCCTCGGGTCCCACATGAGTGGAGCAACGCCTGCCGCCGCCATTCCGCCCGGGATGCGCGGCGGTTTTTTTTTGGCTTTAATTGCGTGTGAGGGTGTTACGCGCAATCAGCTTGTTCAGCTTTGTCCATGGCTTCTGCCGTGGCCTCCAAAGCAAGCATGATGGACGCATGACGGTTCTTGTAATCCCGGGCGGGGATCAAGACTTCCAACCCTTCAAATGGCGCATCAGGCGCATCCGCGCCTTCCTTCAGCATGGCTTTCAATTGATCGCGTGCTGTTTCCACCTGGGCTCGCGTGGATCCGATGACCGCATCACCGACAACAGACGCCGCTGCTTGACCCAACGCGCAGGCTTTTACGTCCTGACCGTAATCTGTAACTTTGCCGTCTTTCATTTGGATATCGACCGTCACGGTTGATCCACATAGCGGGGACCGTTTTTTGACGGTCGCATCCGGATCATTGAGACGGTCCAAATGAGGGATGTCCGCTGCCAAGGCGAGGATCTTGGCAGAATAGAGTTTGATCAGATCAGTTTCGCCGGACATGGGTTTCCCTTTGTCTGTGTTCTCCATAGATAAGGGACCTGCATCTCTTTGCAAAAGGTTTTTGACATGTCGTTTGATCCCTCCAGCCTGGTCTATAATGAGGCCGGCCTTATTCCGTGTATTGCGCAGGATGCCGACAGCCACGAAGTGCTCATGATGGCGTGGATGAACGCGGATTCCCTTTCTCAGACCTTAGAGACGGGTCGCGTGACTTACTGGTCGCGTTCGCGGCAATCCTTTTGGATCAAAGGCGAAAGCTCCGGGCACGTTCAGGAACTGGTGGATTTGCGGGTGGACTGCGACAGGGATTGTCTGATCGCTCTGGTGAACCAAACGGGGCCTGCTTGCCACACAAATCGTCGGACCTGTTTTTACACAGCCATTCGGGAGGGGGACGAAGTGGAACTGATGAAGCCCGAGGTGTGAGACCAAACGCGCTTGTATCGTGATGTGTTCAGAGACCTACTAAGTCGCGAATGTCACCGGGACTCAGACCGTCTGATCTGTACTTCGCAATCGCCCGCGCATCGTCGCGTTTGGCAAGGCGTTTACCCTGTTCATCGCGGATTAGTTTGTGATGATGGTAAACCGGCGTGGGTGCATGCAGAAGGCGCTGCAAAATGACGTGGATTTGAGTGGCCTCTGCCAGATCTTCGCCACGGATCACATGGGTGATGTTCTGATCCCAATCATCAATGACAACGGACAGATGGTAAGACGTGCCCATGTCGCGTCGTGCAAGCACGACGTCGCCAATCTCACGTACTGCTTTTGCGGGGTCGATCGTAATTGTTTGGCCGGTGTCGATGTAATTTAAAGGGGTGTCCAAGACCTCCAACGCCCTGTGCATGTTCAGCCGCAGCGCGGCCTCCATTGGCCACGGCTCTGGTGCAAACACACGCTGCGCAATGCGGCATGTGCCGGGGTAGACTATGCCATCGGGACCAATTGTGGCCTCCACACCCTCCTGTGGCGCCGACGCTGAGGCTTGGATGTCACGACGGGAGCAGGCGCAAGGGAAAACAAGGTTGCGTGCCCAAAGCTCTTGCAGAGCGTCGTGGTAGCGCTCCAACCTGTCTGATTGACGCATGACAGGCTCTGGCCACCTTAAACTCAACCAGTTCAAGTCATCATAGATCTGTTGTTCCCACGCATCGCGCGCGCGGCTTTGATCGATGTCTTCGATCCTGAGGAGAAATTCACCGTTCTGCTCCTGCGCCATGTCCTGCGCTAGCATGGCAGAATACGCGTGCCCCAAATGTAAGGGACCTGTTGGAGATGGCGCAAAACGTGTTCGGAACGTCACAATTTTTCAATGACATAAACGTTGGACTTCATGTCCAGACCGGGCAGGTGGGGCCCGTATTCCTTGAACAAGAGCCGGGCGGCACCACAATCGCACCAATCAGAGATCCGTCCTTCGTTTATAGGATCGGCCAGCGCGTGGTCATTAAAAGATAGCACAAACTTCCCGCCCTTAGGCAACGCATTCATGACCAGATCAAAGGTACTGATGGGAGCTGCGCCTGCGCCGATGACACCGATCGCGGCAATGGCCTCGTATTCCCCTTCAATCGGGCTGTCGGCTCCGATCTGGCTAAGTGTACGGTATGCACCCTTGCTTTCCGCTTGTGCGAGCATATCGGCAGAGAGATCGACCCCATCGATGGTTGTGAATCCAGCAAGCTTTAACGCCAGTCCTGAAAGCCCTGTTCCACAACCAAAATCTAGAATGGGAGCAGACTTATCCGACATGCATTGGGCGAGAGCGTCTGCGCAACGACCGGGTGTGGCATAACCATTCTCTGCCACCTCCGCCTCATAGCTGGCTGACCAGTCGTCATAAAGGTCCCGCGTTTCGTCGGCCGTTCGGGCTGTGTAAACTTTGTCCAGAAATCTATCAGTCATACTGACAGGCTAAACAAGACTGCTAAGCAGCGTCCAGCGTTTGTTGGGCAAGCCATGCGTGCCAATCGGCCTTTGCGCGATCCGTGTAGGCTTTGTACCGGTCTTTACGACCACGGCGCCCGCCTTTGACACCATCGACAGGTGGGAAAAGCCCAAAGTTCACGTTCATCGGCTGGAAGGTCTTTGCATCCGCACCGCCCGTGATGTGCGTAACGAGCGCACCCATTGCGGTTGTGCTGGGCGGAGAGGGCAAAGGTGTGCCCAGCAGATCACCGGCCGCCATACGTCCTGCCAAAAGGCCCATTGCCGCGCTTTCGACGTAACCCTCAACACCCGTGATTTGCCCCGCGAAACGGACATTGGGGCGAGATTTCAGTCGCATCCCGGCATCCAACAACGTGGGTGAATTGATAAACGTGTTGCGATGAATGCCACCCAGTCGGGCGAAAGACGCATTCTCCAACCCTGGGATCATTTTAAAAACAGTGCTTTGCGCACCGTACTTCATTTTCGTTTGGAAGCCGACGACATTATAAAGCGTGCCCAGTGCATTATCGCGGCGCAACTGAACTACGGCCCACGGCTTTTCGTCCGGCTTGTGCGGATTGGTCAGACCGACCGGTTTCATCGGTCCGTGCCGCAGTGTTTCCCGGCCACGTTCGGCCATCACTTCGATCGGCAGACACCCATCAAAATAGGTCGCTGTCTCACCTTCGTGGAATTCTGTTTTGTCCGCTGTCAGGAGCGCATCAATGAAAGCGTCGTATTCGTCCTTGGACATCGGACAGTTGATATAGGCAGTACGCTCTTCTTCAGTCTCGCCTTTGTCATAGCGCGATTGCATCCACGCTTTGTCCATGTTGATGCTGTCGAAATACACTATCGGCGCGATTGCATCGAAGAAGGCGAGGGCGTCGGCACCCGTTTCCGCCTGAATCGCTTCGCCCAAAGTGCCCGAGGTCAGCGGCCCGGTGGAAATGATCCACGATCCTTCTGCGGGCAGTTCAGTGATCTCTTCGTAACTCACCGAAATGCGCGGATGTGCTTTGAGCCTCGCTGTGACCGTCTCGGCAAAGGGTTCACGATCAACGGCCAAAGCGCCGCCGGCGGGCAAACGATGTTGATCCGCCGTGGACATGATCAGACCGTTCGCAGCCCGCATTTCCCAGTGAAGCAAGCCCACGGCGTTTTGTTCATCGTCATCGGACCGAAACGAGTTCGAACACACCATTTCCGCAAGGTTGCCGGTCTGGTGGGCAAAAGTCCCTACCTTGGGGCGCATTTCGTGGATGACCACATCCACCCCCAGATTGGCTGCCTGCCAGGCGGCTTCGGACCCGGCCATGCCGCCGCCAACAATATGTAGAACTTGTGTCATGCGCGCTGACTTAGGGCGGATAAACCCATTTAGCAATATAGGGAGAGGGGTGTTTCGGGGCCGCCGGGGGAACTGTGAGTGACCGGGTGAGAGTTCGGTCTGGAGGGGCGTTCAACCACGGCGGCCCGAAA
>CAYODE010000045.1:0-22299 GCA_964402685.1 uncultured Aestuariivita sp.
TTCCACCAGAAATCATAGTGCTTGTCTTGAATGCCACGGTCCATCTCGTAACGACCTAGGATCTCGAAGGTTTCGCAATCCATGATGAAGATGCCCGGAGGGCCGTCTGTGCCATCAGGGCCGCCGCCACCAAGGGTCGAGACATAGATGCCTTCAGGCCCGCAGTGGATTGTATGCGGGCGGGAGTATCCTGTTTTTTCAAAGACTTCTTCGGGCTCGATGATCTTGTGAATCTTGGCCTTTAAGGGCTCTTTCACGTCTATGACATAAATCCGGCTGGAGCGGATACCGGGCACAATCAGGTACCGGCGTTCCAGAAAGGCGTGACCGGTCAGAGGGCTTAGCGCGGATGAGCAGGCGTTCCATCCGAAATGGTGAAATTCATCACCCTTGTTGGGCATCATAACCTTGTGAAGGATCTGCCCGTAACTATCTGATTTTGGGTCAACATCCACAACGGCCAATCCGTCAGGTTGCGAGAAATCCGGACTGAGCATTAATGTAAAGGCCAACGTTTCAACTGGCGCAGCCATGGCCATCTGAGCGGTTGGGTGAAATGTGGGGTCTGGTCTTAGATTCATGTTTGTCTCCTCCCAAAGAATTTGCGGGCATGCTCATACCGGCTGCGGGTCTGGCCCGTCTTGTGCTCCGCGACTTGCGCCGTAAAGGGGTGGCGTCAAATGTCTGACATTTGAAGGGGACAAGATGAGTCGATGCAAGTAATTTCTTTCAGAAGGCGTTTTTCCCATGGATCGCGAGACAGTCAGGCTGGATCGGCGATGCGCGATGGGCCAGATTCGACAGGGCGTACATCGCCGCTGTCAAACCAGTTTTGCAGAGCCGGTGTATGTTCATTCGACGCGCGCTGTTTGGCGACTATGTCTGAAGCACATCTACCAAATGATTGGAGAGGCTATGCATATGTTTTGGTCGAAGGCGTTACCCTCACTGCTTTTGGCGACCATGTTGCCGATAAGTTCGGCAATGGCGCAAACGGAGGTTTTGTCGGCCGAAGCATCGGATCCAAATGTGATGGGCTGGATGCAGGGTTTTCCGCCGCCGCCGGACAAGCTCATCACACAACCTGACTCGAACTACTTCAGCTTCCCCAAACTGCGCTGGTCGGTCTGTCACCTCCGGGAGTTTTTGCCGACCGAAGAAATCAGCCGGGGAACGGGTGCACCGATCCCCTTGAGCTATCCGTCACCAGCAGAGTTTGCCGATTTGCGGACAGAGATCGATGCGCTGACCTTTATGCCGATGGACGGCGCAGCTGAAATGACGTGGGAGCGGTCGCTTTTTGAAAACTACACCGACGGGATGTTGATCATTCACAAAGGGCAGGTGGTTTATGAACGTTACTTTGGCTGTTTAGAGGAGGACGGCAAGCACGCGATCATGTCGATGACAAAATCGATCACCGGCTTGTTGGGAGAGATACTTGTGGCAGAAGGCGCCCTGGACGACACGTTGCTTGTACGCGACATCATTCCCGACATCGGTGACAGTGCCTTTGCGACAGCGACAGTGCGGCAGGTCATGGATATGACCACTGGCGTCCAATACTCCGAGGATTACTCGGATCCGAACGCAGACATCTGGTTGTATTCCGCAGCTGCGAGCCCGCTGCCTAAGCCAGATGACTACGCAGGGCCGGATGGATATTGGGAGTATCTCCAGCAGGTTCCACCGGACGGCAATCATGGAGATGCTTTTCATTATAAAACGATCAATTCAGACATGCTGGGTTGGATCATTTCGCGGATTACAGGCAAACCGGTGACCGATTTGGCTTCCGAGCGCCTTTGGCGCCCGATGGGAGCAGAGCAAGACGCATATCAAACGGTGGATGGCAAAGGTGTCCCATTTGCAGGTGGAGGCGTGACCGCTGGCCTGCGTGATCTTGGTCGGCTTGGCATGCTTATGCTGAATGGCGGTGTCGCGAACGGCGCGCGCCTGTTTCCCGAGATGGTCGTGAACAAGATCGCTGCTGGCGGGGACCCGTCGAAATTCGGCGGATTCCCAACCATTCCAAATGGCAGCTACACCAGCCAATGGTGGGTGTTCCACAACGACCACGGCGCCTATGCGGCACGGGGCGTTCACGGGCAGACGATTTATGTCGACCCAACGGCTGAAATGGTTGTGGTCAGACTGGCGTCATATCCACGGGCCCAAAACGGGTTCATCGATCCGACTTCGCTTCCAGCTTATCAGGCCGTGGCGGAGTATTTGATGGGTAGATAGACCTACGTTTTAAGGGCCCCGGTCGCCCTTAACGTGTCAGCTCCCGCATGCCTTGTTCCAGCCCTGCCAAGGTCATTGGCACCATGCGGTCTTCGAACACCTCACGGATCATACCGATGGAATGGGTGTAACCCCAGTATTTCTCAGGCACCGGGTTGATCCAGAGGTTCGAGTTCCACTGGTCCCGCGCGCGTTCAAGCCAGACCTGGCCTGCTTCCTGGTTCCAATGCTCGTTCGCCCCACCGGGGTATGCGATTTCATAGGGGCTCATCGAGGCATCACCCACGAAAATGCATTTGTAATCAGGGCCGTAGGTGCGCAGCACCTCGTGGGTTGGGGTTTGCGCATCCCAGCGCCGGCGGTTGTCGCGCCACACACCTTCATAGAGGCAGTTGTGAAAATAGAAGTACTCGAGGTGCTTGAACTCCGCGCGCGCCGCCGAAAACAGCTCTTCCACGATTTTGATATGCGGGTCCATGGATCCACCGACATCCAGAAACAACAGCACTTTTACTGCGTTGTGGCGCTCGGGGCGGGTTTTGACGTCAAGATAGCCGTGTTCAGCCGTGGCCCGGATCGTGCCATCCAGATCCAGCTCTTCATTCGCGCCCTCGCGCGCCCAGCGACGCAGGCGTTTCAAAGCCACCTTGATGTTACGTGTGCCCAGTTCAACTGTGTCGTCTAAGTTCTTGAATTCACGCTTGTCCCAAACCTTTGTCGCGCGTTGATGGCGGCTTTCTTTTTGCCCAATCCGAACACCTTCGGGATTATACCCGTAGGCGCCAAATGGTGACGTGCCCGCGGTGCCGATCCACTTGTTGCCTCCCTGGTGCCGGCCTTGTTGTTCCTTGAGCCGCTCGCGCAGGGTCTCCATGAGCTTGTCAAATCCGCCAAGCGCTTCGATTTCAGCTTTTTCCTCGGCGCTTAGATGTTTTTCGGCCATCTTCTCCAGCCAATCGGCAGGAATGTCTACGGCTTCCATCACCTGTTCGAAACTGATGCTCTCAAGGCCTTGGAACGCGGTTGCAAAGGCGCGGTCGAACTTGTCGATATTGCGCTCATCTTTGACCATCGCCGTCCGCGCAAGATAGTAAAACGCTTCGACGTCGTAGGTGGCCAGGCCCCGCTTCATCCCTTCGAGGAACGTCAGATATTCGCGGAGCGAAACCGGTACACCGCCAGAGCGCAACGCATCAAAGAAGGGTAGGAACATATCAGACCAGCGATCGGTGAATGAGGATCGTAATGATAAGTCCTGCCAGAGCAAAAGCAATTGCTGTAGCAACGCCATATTGCAGCATGTCCAAGCCGCGCCCGCCGCGGCGTTTGGCGTTCCACACACCCAGGATGGCGCCCAAAATTGCGCCGGCCAGCACGATCATTTACTGCTCCCTCAGCTGCGGGGCGCAGGGTTCAGAGCCGAGATTTCACGCATCTTCGCCCGCACCGCCCAATCCGAGCCGAAGCCGTATCGCGCCCACCCCAGACTGTCCAGTCTAACGGTGCGTGCGGTCGCGTACTGGCCCGTCAATTCATAGGCTTCTGCCTGGAGGAGCATCAGCGTGGCCAGCAAGGCGGCATTCTCGGCTCGCCGGGCGTTCGGCAGGGCGGGCGCAATAATCCGCAAGGCGGACGCGCCATCCGCCTGCGAGATTGCATAGGCGGCGGTTTGCGCGGCCAAATAGGCCTGGTGCACCTCTGTTCCCGGCGTCTGGCGGAAAAAACGATCGGCACTGGCGTAATGCCGTTGTGCCAAATCGGCATCGTATGTCTGCGTCATACGGCCCGCGATATAGTGGCTGAATGCGCGGCGGTGGTCAGTCCACCCTTCGTTTTGCGCTATGCTCAATGCCCGGTTCACTGCGCGGCGACGTGCGTCGGTGGTGCTGCCGGGGCCAAGCGCCGTTTGTACGGCACTGATCCAATTCCGCGGTGTGACGGGTTGCGCTTGCCGCGCCACAGAGTTGCCTGACGGATTGAGTGCAGACAGCAGGGCAGGCAACCGCGCCGCAACCTCTTTCCGGCTCATGCCGGAGCGCAAACTGGGGTCGTACGTTGCGCGCAGGATGAGCATGTCGAACCCGGTTAGAACCGTGTGCACATTGTCATCGTTGAAAACGGAATCCGTCAATCTGTAGAGGTCGTTCACCGGCCCAAGGGCTTGGGCCAGCTCTTCATGCAGGCAATCGCGTACCTCTTGCGGGCTTGCATCATAGGGCAGGAAAATCGCCATTTGCGTGCGCCGCTCTAACTGCGCCCAGTTGGTTTTTTCTGACCGCCTGCTGCGGCGGAATTCGTTCAGACTGCTGACGTTTGGCACGACGAAACAGGCGGCCTGCGGCAGGGCTCTGCGGATTTCATTCCGACTGATGGCTTCAATGACGATGTTTGGTTTTTGCGTGCTGCTGCCGACGCTGCGTATGTCGATCCTTGCCTCATTTCTCAAACGGGCCAAAAGGCGAGAAAGGTCAGGCCCCAGGCTGGCCGGGGGGTTGCCCGCGACGCCAACCGTGATCGGGCCTTCGAAACGGGTAAACACCGGTAATTCGCGCCCGCTTTCTAACTGAAAATGCAGCGCAAGAAAGTCGTTCGCGATATTGGCGTTGGATCGACGCGGCGCGCGCGGTGCCGCGGTTTGAAAGACCTTCATCGGTGGCAATGCGCTTTCTGCCACAACGGCGCGTGTGACCGGCACATCAGAGGGTGACGGAACCGTACAGGCGGCAAGCGACAGCGCGGCGAGCAGAGTAAGATATTTCATGAGGGTCTTTGGTACCTGATAAACGGGGTGAGCACGCCAATCCGATCATAAAGCGTGCGCGCCTCAGCATTAAAATCTTGAGTTAACCAGTAAACAGAGGGGGTGCCGTTGTCATCCGCAGCAGCGTAAACGGCTTCGATCAGTTTCCGACCGACCCCTGTGCCGCGCACCGATGGATCGGCATAAAGATCCTGAAGATAACAGACATTCTCGATCTTCCATGCGTGGCGATGAAACAGATAATGGACTAATCCGACCAGTTCGCCATCACGCTCGGCTACGAAAGCGTTGAAGTCTTGGCTGTCTTCCCCAAGCAACCGAGCAAAAGTGCTGTCATAGACTTCGGGCGCGACAGACGTTTTATAAAACGCGAGGTAAGCTTCCCAAAGACGCGCCCAACCGCTGCGGTCGGCGGCGGTCAGCGGTCGAATGGAAATGGCGTTTTCCGTAGACATCCCAGAATTCCAGTAGGTTGGCAGCAAATACGTCTTGATTGAGGTTATATGGCCTAATTGGTGTTTGAAATGGGGCAATATTGGGGCAGCGTCATAATTTTGCCGAGAAACACAGTGTTTCCGCCAGGATCTTGAGCCAGAATACAGACCAAATGCGCGGCGTGGATTCTGTTAACGTCGAAACAGTGCCGGAATGCGGGACACAAATGACCAGAGTGATTGCATTATTGCTGTTCGCATCTTTGTTACTCTTGGGCGCGAACCAAGCGGCCGCCCAAGTCCGCGCGTTGGCCGACATTGTACATGGGGATCAGCGACTGGTGCTCGGGGTGCCGGACTACGACGTGGGCACGTTCATCGATGAAATTGTGGAGCGCAGTGAATATGCCGTCCACTCCATGGATTTGTACTCGGTCGGACGAGAGCCCTTTTTCAATTTCATTCTCGGTCCCCGCGATCGAAGTTGGTGGGTTGCATCTGCAATTGATGGAGACCGATATCCCGATTTCATCCGGGGGCAGGAGGCCGAAGGGTGGTGCGTGGTCTCATCCGAGATGTTCGAAGCAGATGGCGAGAGACTATTTGTGGTTCTGCTGAAACAACAAGGCTGTGTTGAGCAGTTGCGCTTTGTGTATGTCAAACCATCGAAACGCAAAGGGTACTTCTTGCGTGATTTCGACCGGAATGATCGGTGGGAGGCGCGTAGCCCGCTGTCAAACCTGGAAGCCAATGGTCCAGTGGGTTTACCCAGTGGCTACGTGCTCTCGTCCATGCGTCTGCATCCCGGCGGTCTGACAGACAACACTGTCGTTGTGTACGAACGAAAGCCGAACGCGGATGTCCGGTTCCTTCATGCGCGGAATTTCGGAGAATTCCTCAGTTTGGCGGAACGGTGGGGCAGGGAAGGGTATTGGATTGCCGACCTGGATGTTGCGTCACAAGACAGTGTCGCTGGCCTATTAGATACATACAGTGCCATTGCCATACCGGTAACTGGCCCCACAGGCCCTGTGCAACCGTTGCTTGCAGAGGACATGCGTGCGCATCTGGCCAATTTGCCGGATCAAAGGATCATGAACATCAGTGGGTTTGAAACGCGTGATGGCGTTCCTCAGTTCTGGATTCAAACCGAACCCCGCCGATAACACACAGGGCTGTGTGACCGATTAGCGTCCTGATCGCGCCATGAACGCCAGCCGTTCGAAGAGATGGACATCCTGTTCATTCTTCAACAGTGCGCCATGCAACTTAGGCAGCGCATTTGCACCGTCACGCTTGAGATCTTCGGCAGTCAGATCCTCTGCCAACAGAAGCTTCAGCCAATCAAGCACTTCTGACGTCGACGGCTTTTTCTTGAGGCCCGACGTGTCGCGGACTTCATAGAATTGCGTGAGTGCTGTCGTTAGCAATCCTTCCTTAATGCCTGGATGGTGCACCTCAACGATCTTGCGCATGGTCGTCTCATCTGGAAAGCGGATATAATGAAAGAAGCAACGCCGCAGGAACGCGTCGGGCAATTCTTTTTCATTGTTCGAAGTGATGATCACGATAGGACGGGTCGCGGCGCGGATCGTCTCGCCGGTCTCATAGACAAAGAACTCCATCCGGTCGAGTTCCTGCAAAAGATCATTGGGAAATTCAATGTCAGCTTTATCGATTTCATCGATCAGCAGCACAACCTTTTCATCGCTTTCAAACGCTTCCCAAAGCTTGCCTTTCTTGATGTAGTTTTTGACATCATGCACGCGTTCTTCGCCCAATTGGCTGTCGCGAAGGCGTGAAACAGCATCGTATTCATAAAGACCCTGTTGGGCCCGAGTGGTGGATTTGATGTTCCATTCGATCATCCGCAGGCCCAACGCTTCGGCGACCTGACGGGCCAATTCGGTCTTGCCGGTTCCCGGCTCGCCCTTGACCAAAAGCGGACGCTCCAGCGTCACCGCTGCGTTCACCGCGATGGTCAGATCGTCGGTGGCCACATAGTCTTTGGTGCCTTCGAATTTCATACGTCTCCACCCCTAATCTGGTTGTGTTGCCCATCACTTAGCGCCTCGCGGCATTTAGACCAAAAGCCTCTGGATTGTGTAGTGACAATCTTTCTCGCATCAGATACACGCAGCGTCACTATGGGGTGCGAGTGGCCTGTTGGACGTAATGCATGCACATTGGTGACCAAGCCGAGGGAGCAAAAATGAAGCAGGAAACGTTTCTGCCAGACGATTATCGTCCGGCCGAAGATGAACCGTTTATGAATGAGCGTCAGCTCGAATATTTTCGCCGCAAATTGTTGACCTGGAAGGCTGAACTGCTCGCGGGCAGTAAAGACACCATCGAAGGTTTACAGGATAGCACACGCAACATTCCAGACGTGGCCGACCGGGCGAGTGAAGAAACTGATCGCGCGCTTGAATTGCGGACCCGCGATCGCCAGCGCAAGCTTGTCGCCAAAATCGACGGCGCGCTGCGTCGGATCGACGAAGGCGAGTATGGCTATTGCTCGGTCACGGGCGAACCGATCTCTCTGAAACGGCTGGATGCCCGCCCAATCGCGACAATGAGCCTTGAGGCGCAAGAACGTCACGAGCGCCGCGAGAAAGTGCATCGCGACGATTAAGTCCCGCGCCATGCGAAGCAGAGTGATTTACAAGGCGTCAGGCGCAAGCTTGGCGCCTTTTGCGTTAGGAGAGCCGTAACATGAACCTCAAAGGGATGCGGGTTGCGATCGCCGGTGGGGGCATCGGTGGAATGGCGGCTGCGACTGTTCTGGCGCAACGGGGTGCACAAGTTGAGGTTTTCGAACAGGCCCCCGCTTTGACGGAGGTTGGCGCCGGGTTGCAGGTCAGTGCCAATGGTCAGCGCGTTTTGTCGGCCCTAGGGGTTGGCGCGCACGTGTCCGCACAGGTGTCTCCAGGGACGCAAATGCGGGACGGACATACCGGGCGGAAGATCGCATTTGTGCCCGCGCCTGAGGCCGGTGCGACCTGGTATTTGCACCGGGCGGACCTGTTGGATTTGCTTGTCGCGGCCGCGCAATCTGCGGGGGTTGTCATTCACTTGGACCGTGTGGTTACTCCGGGCGCGTTGAGCGGGGATCTGATTATTGCTGCAGATGGCGTCCAAAGCGTCTGGAGAAGCGCAATTGACGGGCCCGTGAGTGCGGAATTTACGGGACAAGTCGCATGGCGGGCCTTGGTTCCGACTGGTTCCGGGGCGCCGGAGGATGCGCCAGCAACGCTTGCGATGGGCAGCCGGGCGCATGTGGTCAGCTATCCGCTGCGTGGCGGCAAACTCATGAATATCGTTGCGGTTGAGGAACGTAGTGGCTGGACTGAAGAAGGTTGGCGGCAAGAGGCGGACGTGTCCGAATTTCGCGCCCGTTTCGCTGATTTCCACGGGCCAGAGGAGCGTTGGATCGCCGCGGCTGACACGGCGCATCTGTGGGCGTTGCATCTACGTCCTGTTGCGCGCACATGGTTCAAGGACAATGCGGTCTTGTTAGGGGATGCAGCGCATCCGACGCTTCCATTTATGGCGCAAGGCGCGTGTTTGGCGTTAGAGGATGCCTGGGTTCTTGCTGATGCCGTAGAAGGGTCTACCAGCGTCGGTGAGGGCTTAGAGAGGTATCAAACCGCCAGACGGGCCCGTGCCGAGCGCGTTGTTGCGCTTGCCAAGGGGAATGCGTGGAGATTTCACCTGCCGCGCCCGTGGTCCTGGGGGGCGCAGTTGGTGCTGTCCCTCGGCGCGCCCACTTTGGCCAGACGCCTTGACTGGGTGTATGAGTACGACGCCGTCACAGCCGTACGCGCGGTGTGAGGCGCTATACGGTGAACCTGTTGTGGAACGTCAGAGGGCGTTGACCTTCGCGTTCAAAAACGGATCCGAATCGGAACAACCAGCTTAACTGTCCTTCGCGCAGATAATTGCGAAGGTCTCCAAAGCGCCCAATGCTGGTATCCTCAAACATGGTTTCCAAAGCACTTACGACCCTCAACCGACAAATGGAGCATGAACATGTCTACAGGCCAGCTGGCCGCCGTGATCGGGTTATCTCAATCCAGAGCAGAGGCTTAACTGCACGTAGCAACGGGAATGGTTATGAATGAGTTTGGAACCGCGATGAAGCACGCTCACACGGAGGTCGTTGTGGCCTTTGCAACAGCAATGATGCAGCATAAAGGTGCCCACAACATTGCAGATGCTTTCAGAGCAACTGTCGACTAATCACTCCGGCAAACCGGCAAGTCTTAGAGAAGCACAGTCTTTTTCCAACCGCGTTCTGTCGGAGAACAACTGAGTTTTTGCCCAATCAGAGACAGTAAACTGTGGCCGGTATTTGATGACGTTTTGAGCCTCTTCGCGGGCAGCCTCGAGGTTATCTGTCTCCGCGTGGACGATAGCGAGATCGACATGACCAAAGCCTTCAACTTTTTGACCATATTCGGCGAAAGCCGATATTGCCTCATCGTATTTTCCGGCAAGTCTTAGTGCGAAGCCCAGAACACCCGCATACCAACCCGGATAGTGAGGGTTCAGCGTAATTGCTTGCCTGGCAACGCGTATTGCCTCGATAATTTGACCGTCAAAAGACAAAGTAAGCGACAGTCTTGCGGCCACATCGGCGTGATTTGGGTTCAACGCTAAGGCTTTGTTGAACTTCTGGATTGCGGAACTCAACCGGCCATCTATCGCGTCGGCAAAACCATCGATTGCATGAGCTTCTGGATTGTAACTATCAATTTCCAATCCGCGACGCGCACTCTCTCGAGCTTCTTCTAATGCCGCGTCTTTGTTTGCAGCAAAACCGTGTCGTGCTTCAACAGTGCAGACAAAGCCTAATGTACAGTGCGGAGCGGAGTATCCTGGGTCGAGTGAAATCGCTTTCTGTGCAAAACGGCGAGCATCGGCCTGTGCGTCTTTTGTAATGCTGCGCGAAGCTTCGACGGCTTGGAGCTGAGCTGTCCAGGCGTCCAGGTTCTTTGTCCCAGATCCTCTAAACCGGGCCATTTCACCGGCCAATAATTCGACTTGCAGCTCGGTCGCTATTCGCAGGGCGATCTCGTCCTGAACTTCAAACACATCTTCCATGTGCCTATCAAAGCGATCAGCCCAAATGTGCATGCCAGACTTTGCATCAATCAACTGCGCTGTAATTCGGACGCGGCTACCGCTTTGACGCACACTGCCCTCAAGGACTAAGTCAACGCCCTGTTCAAGGCCAACTTGTTTCACGTCAACGGAGCGGCCCTTGTACACAAAAGTAGAGTTACGCGCGACAACAAGTAAATTGGGCAGTTTTGAAAGCGTCGTAATGATCTCTTCGGTAATCCCATCCGCAAAGAACTCCTGATCTGGATCAGAAGAAAGGTTATCTAGAGGGAGGACGCCGATCAGCAGAGACTTCGCATGATTTGGCGGGGTAACACGCGGTGGAGCGGAGCCAGGGGGTGACCATTGAAAAACCACCACAGGAGCTGGGGAATTCTTAAATTTTCGTTCGCCAGCGCGCCGGAACAGCCCCGACAGGCGTTCATCAAGACTGCGATGGACAACGTCAGATACAAGCACTGAACCTACTTCGGACGCTTCTTGCAGGCGAGAAGCGATATTAATGCCATCGCCAAAAATATCATCTTCATCGAACACGACGTCTCCGAGGTGAACGCCGGCGCGCAACTTAAGTGAACAATGCGCAGGCACCTGGCTTTGGAGATCAAGCGCGCAGCGTACTGCGTCAGAGACCGATTGGAACTCTACCAGCCATCCGTCACCCATACGCTTGACGATACTGCCTCGATGGTCGCCGACCAGAGGATCTAACACAGCCCTGCGAAGCTTACGCAGTTCTTCAAGCGTCTTATTTTCGTCTGCCTTTATCTGCCCGGAGTAGTTCACGACGTCAGCTGCGAGCACGGCAGACAGTCTACGTTGTGTGGTCATTATTTCTACGTAATGCAAAACAACCCTTCTGGGAAACCTGCATCCGTCTGCAAAGAGCAAAAAGCCCTTGGTGCTGCCCGTTTTGTCCGCCTAGCAGTCTTTAGGAACAGTCAGCTGTGTTCGGCCAAGAAAGCCAAAGCGTCCCTTTCGAAACGCGGCCACTCTGGGTCGTTGTCTGGAATGGTATGGTTCGCACTGTCGTATGTAATAAACTTTGCGTTTGGCAGTTTCTTTGCAAACGATCTTCCCTGCTCTACGGGTTGCATTCGATCTCCGGTCGCATGACACACTAAGCATGGCACTTCGACCTTGGGCAACTCATGCCTAATGTCCAAATAATCAATAACGTCGCGATACCGCCCCATGTTTTCGGGCGAGATCATCTGGCGCATATCTTCTGCGTATTGTCTTCGGTCTTCTTGGCTTGCACCTGGTACGATGATTTGCGCCATTAAATCGCGAAGAGACGGATAATCGTCGTCCCAACCCGCCGTCATCATTTGTTTCATGGCAACCGCGCGATCTACATCCCTTTGAGACGTTCTTTTGGCGCGTCCAAGTGGGAACCCGCCAATCATGACAATAGCTGAGACACGCTCTGGTTTCCGCGCGGCAAAAGCGGCCGCCACAGCGGATCCCTGAGATATTGCGATTATCGGCGCGCGCTTGAGGCCTGCCGCGTCGAACACAATTTCCAAGTCATCGACGAACCGATCGAACGTGCATGTCTCCGCGTCCCAGTCGGATAGACCGTTGAGCCGCGCGTCAAAGCGAATGAGGCGATGATGTTGCGCTATGGACGTGCAGATCGGAGAGACACCCGGATTGCGCCAATCAAGCTCCAAATGCCCAACCCAATTCGGAGCTTTGACAACTGGTGGACCTTCGCCAACCGCGCTCCAAGCCAGACTGACGCCGTCATCAGTTTCGCAGTATTCGATTTGCTGCGTTCTGGCGAAGGTAGCGCGCGATTTCGAAGTGCCTTCATCAGTAAAATTGATAGACAACACCTCGATTGGCTGCTCAATGCCTTTGAATGAGTGCAGCCCCTCTCTATGCAATCGCCTGGCATAATCTGCACCGGCAAGATCACAGAGTGTCTTTGACACTAAAACACCGCCTGGCTCAGAAGCCGCTTGAAGCCGCGCGGCGATGTTGACACCGTCGCCAAAAATGTCGTCGCCATCCAAGGTAACATCCCCGACATGCAGCCCGGCCCTAAGCTGAATGCGTTCTGGCACTACATAAGGATGATCTGGATCTCTCAAACAGGTTTGAATTGCGATTGCCGCCTCGAGAGCTTGTCCAGCGGACGGAAAGTCGATCAATGCACCGTCGCCGAGAAGCTTGACCACCCGTCCATCGTTCTCTTCGACCAGGGGCGTAACCAGATCTCGGTACAACGTGTTTAGTGTCTTGAGCAGCGGTTTGGACCCAATCTGCATCATTCGGCTAAAACCGACGACATCGAGAGACAGGATTGCAGCAAGGCGACGTTTGCTCATAGTCCAACTTTGTAAGCACACCTAAGGACAAAACCAACTTCGTATCACGATAGAACCGCAAACTTCGATTGGAGATACCCGTGAAGTAGGGCGGCTTTGTCCGCGTTCCGGACGTGAAAAGACTGAGGTGATTAACCGCTGTGTGGACTTACCACTGGCCGCCGGGTCGAAGTCTGATCTGGTTTCGCGCAATCCTGTTTTCAAACAGGCAACGTGCTCTATGTGAGGCGAATGGAACAGAGACGTCCAGAGATAAAGTCAATTACCGACAGCGCTGAATTGCGCCGATGGTATTGGACGAAAGAGGAACTTTTGAACGAGTGTCGTCGGCTTGGTCTCCGGACGAGCGGTGGAAAGTTTCGGCTTCTCGATCGAATTTGCTATTTTCACGATACAGGTGAAGTGGCCTTTCCCGGCGACAAGAAACCGACCATCACGTCCAAATTCGACTGGCATTCAGCCACCCTTTCGCCCGAAACTGTCATCACTGACAGCTACAAAAACAGCCAGAACGTGCGCCGTTTCTTCAAGGCGCATGTAGGTGACCATTTCAAGTTTAACATCGCGAACATGGCCTGGATGAAAGAGAACGTAGGAAAAACGTTGGCCGACGCGGTTGAGGCAATCAAAGCGTTGGAGGCAGAGGCAAAGCAGCCTGGGTTTCAGTCCAAAATCGCTGTTCATAACCAATTCAATCAGTATACCCGCGATTTTCTCGCCGATAATCCTCAGATGGGCATGAAGGACGTCCGGCACTTCTGGTCTTTGAAACGGGCTTTGCCGTCGGATGACGGCAGGCACCAGTATGACCCCTCAGACCTCGGCCTCAAAACGAAAGACGCCTGACCAAACTCCAGAACCCGGTCATTGGAACGGTCGCAGCGAATGGCAGCTCTGTCTGCGCAACAGCCGTTTGAACCGATACGCGGCACGACCATTCTGGGTCAGTTACAGTTGACGATTGGACTAAGATCGCTTCAGCCAGCCTGCTGAAAAGCCCTAGGAAATCCTGCTCTTCGGGTCAAACTCACACGACGTTTTACCCTAGGTCGATCTTCGCCTTTAGGACCTAAAGATCCAACTCAACCCAAACAGGGACGTGATCTGAAGGTTTCTCGTGTCCGCGGATTTCGGCATCGATCTGGCAGTCCGTCATCAAATCGGCGGCCTGAGGCGTCAGCAGTAAATGATCGATCCGGATGCCGTCGTTCCGGTTCCAGGCTCCTGCCTGATAATCCCAGAAACTATAGTGGCCCGGTGTTTGGACCCGTGCCCGGAACGCGTCGGTGAACCCAAGGTTGACGATCTTGCGAAAGGCGTCTCGGGTCGCCGGCAGGGCCAGCGCATCCTTGTGCCACGCTTCGGGGCGTTTGGCGTCTTCGTCCTGTGGGATCACATTGTAGTCGCCAGCCATCATGGCAGGCATTTCATCCGCTATTAGCTGCTCGGCCCGGGCATATAACCGGTCCATCCAGGCAAGCTTGTAGTCGTATTTCGGACCGGGCGCCGGATTACCATTGGGCAAGTAAAGACCGCAGATGCGAATGGCTTGTTTTCCGACCACGGTCGCTTCAATCCACCGCGCTTGTTCGTCCTCGGGGCCGCCGGGTAGCCCGCGTACCACGTCTTCTAGGGGAAGTTTGGACAGGATCGCGACACCATTAAAGCTTTTCTGGCCGTGTGTTTCGACGTTATAGCCGCGCTCTTCGAACAGCTCGCGCGGGAACGCTTCGTCGATGGATTTGATCTCTTGCAAGACAACAACATCAGGCGAAGCCATCTCAAGCCATGCGGGCAACGCTGCGATGCGTGCTTTGATCCCATTAATGTTGAATGTCGCAATTTTCATGTCTGGTCCTGTGACTGAGCTGCCGAGTCCTCTATCGCCGATCCCCGCTGGCACGACAAGAACATGACCTGAGTGTCACGAATCTGCGTGGAGTTCCACCCTGAAGGCAATGATGTGATTCGCCTTGCAAACGCTGGAAAACCTCCCCTTTTTGGGGGTTTACAGTTTTGTGGATAAGTTTTTTTCATTCCGTGTATCGTTTCTAGATAGGCCGTGAACCTATTGCGTTGTCCAAATGGGTTGATGTGGACAAGTCGGGGATAATACAACTCTAGCTAGAAAAGCGTTTTGCAAATTAAATTCATGGATGCACCGTAGCCCGGTATCAAAAACCTTGTAGCTACGGAGATCTACGATGTCTGCTCTGAAGAAATTCCACGACGCTCACGCTCAGTCTGCGGCGGTAAAAACCAGCCTGTTCGACGGGGATCATACTGACCTGTTTTCGACCAGCATGGGACCGGAAACATCTGCTCATGCTTTGATGGGTGACGGCACTGCGATGTATTCCACCTCTATGGCACCTTCAGCGCATGCTGACGCTGTAGCGGGCGAGGGGACGGCGTTGTTTTCTACCTCCATGGCGCCCGAAGCACGCGGCGAACTGATCGCAGGCGAAGGGACTTCACTGTTCTCTACATCCATGGCTCCAAGCGCCTCTGGTGACGCGGTCAGCGGTGAAGGGACGGCGCTGTTCAGTACCTCCATGGCACCAACAGCCTCTGGTGACGCGGTGAGCGGAGACGGCACGGCCCTATACAGCACGTCAATGTCACCCGAAGCAAAATCGGAAACGATTTCGGGAGAAGGCACAGCGCTTTATTCGACATCGATGGCGCCCAAGCGCTGATCCAAACCTTAGGGCGTGTTCGGACACCCGCGTTGATCATTTCGAAGGATCCATCCAATGTCGAATGTCATCCAACTGAACTTGCCCGTGTCCCGCCAGCCTTTAGAGCAACGGCTGGCGGGTCTCATACACTGTTTTGCCCAGGAACGGCGTGTCGGTGAAGACGTTTTCTGGCTAAAAGAAAACGCTGAACTGCTTAGCATTTTGGAATGCACGGGGCTGTCTCTCAATCAAGGCGTTCTTGAGCCTATGGAAGGCTTTTATGCTCAAGTCTTAGACAGAATGTCGTTTTTCCCACAGTACTATCGCTTCCTATTGTCTCTGACGCTGGACCTGGAAGACTTGGGAATGCCGGGAAACAAAGGCGCTGCTCTTGTTCATTGGGCCGCGGATCAAGGCCTGGCAGAAGCGGAACTGTCAGATTTGCAAAGGGCAGAAGCCCGTCGTTTGATGATGCGCCGTGACCGGGATCCGATCGCGATGGACCCTGGTTTGGATGACCGGCTTCGTGCATTCATCAGTCGACCTGCGACGTTTGCTTTGCCAAACAAGAAAGCCGCCTATGAACTGACGCACATCGTCTTCTATCTTAGTGAATACGGGCGTAAAAATCCAAAATTGGACGACCTCGCCGTGCGATCGTTGAGCTATGCGGGCACGCTGGCTTATCTGGATCAGAACGTGGATTTATTGGCCGAGGTTTGTGTGGCACTGCGTTATGCGGGTCAAACCCCACCGGCACTTTGGGAAGAGTGGGTCGTACGAGAGGTACGTGGCTTTCATTTGACCGAAGGCGCCACGGCGCAAGTTGGTGACAATTATCACGACTACTTTGTGTGCAATTGGCTTTTGGCGTTGCGTGGCGAGGACAGTTTCCAACTCGCTCCGAATTTTTGTCGGGCGCAGTTTTTGCGCGAGGCATGGCCAGGACCGCTGCGCGCTATGTCGGAAACCTTATACAGCCTGGGCCCGATGCGAAACGACGATTGGCAGTCTATGCGCAATCAGATGTTCGAGGTTCTGGACACGCGCGGTCAAGACATCTTGATGGAGGCTGAAGCGAATTGCGTCGATTTTGACCGGTTCTTTGGGTTTTTCGCGCGCGGAACGCAAATCCCGAGATCTTTGCAATGCGAGGCCCGCGGATAATCCGCACCTCTTGAGGAACGTTCGAACCAGTTGCCTAGTTGAGCTAGGCCATTACATCGAAAATGACGTTCCGCACCCGCAAGAGCTGGTCGCATTCGGGTTTTCGATAACGAACCGGGCGCCGATCAACTCTTCGGAAAAGTCTATCACGGCATTTTCCAAAAACGGCAAAGACACGGCATCGACCACGACCTTTTGGCCATTCCCTTCCAGGATCAAGTCATCGTCTTTCGGATCGTCCAATGCGATCTCGTATTGAAAGCCTGAACAGCCGCCGCCCTCCACGGCTACACGCAAGGCTTGCCCTTGATCGGCCGCGCCAATTTCGGCCAGTCGCTCAAACGCACGCTCGGTCACTTTTGGAGGCAGGTTCATAGTTGTCTCATCCGGTTTTCATCATGCTCTGGCTGCAATATAGAAACCCGTGGGACCCAACTCAAGGTGAGGAGTGCGGCAATGTACGCGCCCTATGCCTCGGATCCGGCACGCACCAGGGGACGGCGCGTCTGGGAAGAGGAGAGCAGTTTTAGATCATGTTTTCAACGTGATCGCGACAGGATCATACATTCGAGCGCGTTTCGGCGGCTCAAACACAAGACGCAAGTCTTTGTGGAGCACGAGGGCGACTATTTCCGCACGCGTCTCACGCACTCGATCGAAGTCGCGCAAGTCGCACGCACCGTCGCGGGGGCTTTGGGCTTGAACGGGGAACTGACCGAGGCCGTCGCGCTGGCGCATGATCTTGGGCATACGCCGTTTGGCCATACGGGTGAAGACGCACTTCATGCTCTGATGGCCCCGTATGGTGGGTTCGATCACAACGCCCAGGCCATTAAGATCGTGACGCAATTGGAACGGCATTACGCGCAATTCGATGGGCTGAACCTGACATGGGAAACACTGGAAGCAATCGCTAAGCATAATGGTCCTGTAACCGGTGAGTTGCCCTACGCACTGGCCGAATATGACAGCGAACACACACTTGAGCTGGACACACATGCCAGTGCAGAGGCGCAAGTCGCCGCGTTGGCCGACGACATTGCCTATAACAACCACGATCTGCACGACGGTTTGCGCGCGAATTTGTTCACTGACGACGAGACTTGTGCACTGCCTATTGTTGGACCAGCTTACGCTGACGTTGACCGCAAATATCCGAATTTGGAGCCACGCCGTCGGCGGCACGAGGCCTTGCGTCAGGTTTTTGGCGTCATGGTCGCCGATGTCATAAAAACGTCCCGAGCTTTATTGGAAGACAGCGGCGCCGCGACGGTCGAGGACATCCGCCATCTGGGCCGCCCTGTCATTAAATTCTCCGACGCACTTTGGGCCGACTTGAAAGAGATCCGCGCATTTCTCTTTACGCGCATGTACCGCGCGCCATCCGTGATGGAGAAACGCGCCGAGGTCACCGAAGTTGTCGAAGCTTTGTTCCCCCTTTTCATGCAACATCCCGAGTTGATGCCAGCACGTTGGCAGACACGGTTGCAGCATGTAGATGAGACAGCGCTGGCGCGTACAGTATCAGATTACATTGCAGGTATGACGGATCGCTTTGCTTTGCAGGAGCATGCGCGGCTGATCAAAGTCTGACGCGCGTCTCTGGTGCAATGGTTGACCGTGGGGGCGCACCTGCTAAACGGTGCGATGAACTCACGGGGTTAGAGGATCCATGAACCTTTTTGCTGATATTCGTGCCACCGTTCTCAACGCACTCAACGCTATGGTCGCAGAGGGAGCGCTTCCTGAAGGTCTGAGCTTTGACAACGTGACGGTCGAGCCTCCCCGCGATGCGGCGCACGGAGATATGGCGACGAATGCGGCCATGGTTCTGGCCAAGCCCGCCAAAGCAAAACCGCGCGAGATCGCGGATGCTTTGGCCGAAAAGTTGGCTGCAGACCCGCGGATTGACACGGCCGAGGTCGCAGGCCCTGGGTTTTTGAACCTGCGTTTGACGCCGGCCGCCTGGCACGGCGTTTTGGCAGCCGTTCTTGAACAAGGCACCGCGTATGGCCGGTCTGATGTCGGGGCCCGGCGCAAGGTGAACGTGGAGTATGTGTCGGCCAATCCAACCGGACCCCTGCATGTGGGGCACACTCGGGGCGCGGTGTTCGGTGATGCGTTGGCGTCTCTGCTGGATTACGCCGGCTACCAGGTAACCCGCGAATACTACATCAATGATGGCGGCGCGCAGGTCGATGTACTCGCCCGGTCGGTTTACCTGCGGTACCTGGAGGCCCATGGACAAGAGGTCGCGTTCGAAGACGGGACGTATCCAGGCGATTATCTCATAGCGGTGGGTCAGGCTCTGAAAGACAAGGTGGGCGACGCCTTTATCGACAAGGGCGAACAGTTCTGGCTTGCGGAAGTGCGCGATTTTGCGACCGACGCGATGATGGATCTTATCCGTGCGGATCTTGCCGCGCTGGGCGTCACGATGGACCGGTTTTTCTCGGAAAAGTCTCTGTACGGTACAGGCCGTATCGAGGCCGCTTTGGAGGACCTGGCCGGAAAGGGGCTCATATATGAGGGTATATTGGAGCCGCCAAAAGGCAAAACGCCGGAGGATTGGGAGCCACGCGAACAGACCCTGTTTAAGTCGACTGAACACGGGGATGATGTTGATCGCCCGGTAAAGAAATCTGATGGGTCCTGGACCTATTTCGCGCCTGATATCGCATATCATTTTGATAAGGTTTCCAGAGGGTTCGATGCCCTTATTGATGTCTTTGGTGCTGATCATGGCGGATATGTCAAGCGGATGAAGGCGGCTGTATCTGCCCTGTCCGACGGGCAGGTCTCTTTGGACATCAAGCTTACGCAGCTGGTGCGGCTGTTTAAAAATGGCGAACCGTTCAAAATGTCGAAACGTGCAGGCACGTTTGTGACGCTACGCGATGTGGTCGATCAAGTTGGCCCGGATGTGACGCGTTTCGTAATGCTGACCCGCAAGAATGATGCGCCGCTCGATTTCGACTTTGACAAGGTGTTGGAGCAAAGCCGGGAAAACCCGGTCTTTTACGTCCAGTATGCGCATGCACGCGTGATGAGCGTTCTACGCAAGGCAGCAGATGCCGGTATTGCAGCCGATGACGCGACGCTGAGGGCTGCGGATCTAAGTGGACTGAGGCACGACGCCGAGCTTGCCGTGGCACGCAAACTGGCCGAATGGCCACGCTTGGTTGAGATTGCGGCTCGAACAAATGAACCGCATCGGATTGCCTTTTATCTGTACGAACTGGCGGGTGAATTCCATGGTTTGTGGAACCGTGGCAACGACGAAACGGGCCTGCGCTTTGTTCAAGAGGGCGATGCGGACACAAGCCAATCAAAAATTGCCTTGGCCCGGGCCGTTTCCGTTGTGATTTCCGCTGGTCTTGGTATTCTTGGTGTCACACCGGCGCAAGAAATGCGGTAAACGCAAACCAAAGACGCCGGGTCTGAGGCAGAACCGAAACCTGAGCCGCGCAGCCTTTTGGCAAAAGCGGATCGGGCAGAGAGGCAGACATGGCGGATATCGAGTTCACACAGGATGTGACCCAAGACCGTTCCCCGGACGCGCAAAGCGGCGGGTTCGGTATGGTTGCGAATATAGCGGGAGCGGTGGTTTCGCTTGCCCTATTGGTGGGGGTTGGCGTTTGGGCGTACAAGCTAATGGTGCGGGATGTATCCGGCGTGCCGGTCGTGCGTGCGTTGGAAGGCCCGATGCGCGTACAACCTGAAAATCCAGGTGGACGACCGGCCGATCATCAGGGATTGGCAGTCAACGCAGTGGCCGCAGATGGCTCAGCGGCAGCACCGGCGGACAGGTTGATCCTGGCGCCGCGCCCAGTGGATCTGGCCTCGGAAGATACGTCGCGAGAACAGCTGTCCCGATCCTCCGGGGTATCGTCAACGGATGCTGAGAAAACCACACAAGCAGCAGAAATAGACGCGCTGGTCGCGCAAATCACAGCAAGCGTGGAACAGCGGGATGACGTTGAGCCTGTGCCAACAGTATCATCAGACCGCGAAGCCCGCATTGCATCGGACCCAATTGTGGCCCCTGAACCCCTGGTGATCGACGCGGCGTTGGAGGGTTCCGTGACACCCCCGGCCACCGAAACGATTGCAGCTGTAGATCGGGAATTGTCCGGATTGTCCGTGTCTCCGCGCCCTCTAAAACGCCCGGCAGGCGGTGTAGCGGCAGTTGTGACGCCCGCTGCCTTGCAGACAGTTGCACCAGATTTGGATATCGATCCCGCAGAGGTGCCAACAGGAACGCGCGTAGTTCAACTGGGTGCGTATGAAAGTAGCGAAATTGCTCGGTTGGAATGGGACAGGCTCGCCGCACGGTTTGGAGATTACATGCAGGGCAAGCAGCGGATCGTCCAACAGGCGAGCAGCGGTGGGCGGACATTCTATCGCCTCCGAGTGCACGGGTTTGACGATCTGAGCGACGCACGCCGCTTTTGCTCGGCTCTTGTGGCCGAAGGGGCTGATTGCATCCCCGTTGTGACCCGATGAGATTTGGTGCCACGATCCTGGATGCCGAAGGGCTCCGATTAACTGCCGATGAAAAGGCGTTCTTTCGTGATGTAAATCCGTTTGGATTCATCCTTTTTGCACGCAACATCGAGACGCCGGATCAGGTGCGTGCCCTGTGTACGGATTTTCGCGATGCTGTGGGCCGGGATGCGCCCATTACGATCGATCAGGAAGGGGGACGTGTGCAGCGTCTGCGCGCGCCAATAGCGCGGGAGTGGTTGCCTCCTTTGGATTACATCAGGACTGCAGGGGCAGGGGCGGAACGGGCGGTTTATCTGCGCTATCGTTTGATAGCCGAAGAACTGCGCGATCTGGGCATAGACAGCAACTGCGCGCCAATGGTCGATCTGACGTTTCTCGAGACCCATGAGTTTTTGCGAAACCGCTGTTATGGCAGCGATGCTGCGTCGGTCAGCGCCTTGGGCCGCGCAACCGCGCAGGCGCATTTGGATGGTGGCGTTCTACCGGTTCTAAAGCACATGCCTGGACACGGGCGCGCCAGTATCGATAGCCATTACGACCTGCCGCGGGCGACGGTGTCACTGCCCGAATTGAAAAGCCAAGACTTCGCTCCGTTTCGGGCGTTGAACGACCTGCCTTTGGGTATGACTGCGCATGTAGTGTATGAGGCGTTGGACGATGCACCTGCCACGCTGTCCCCGGTTGTCATGGACTATATCCGTCAAGAGATTGGGTTCGATGGTGTGATCATGACGGACGACATCTCGATGAAGGCGTTGAGTGGATCGTTGACCGATATCAGTCAGAGCGCACTGACGGCAGGATGCGACGTGATCCTGTTTTGCAACGGCAGCTTGGCGGAGCGGGTTGAGGTTGCCGCTGCCTCAGGTGAAATGACCGACGCGGCGCAAGCCCGTGCAGAACGGGCGCTGGCCGCCCGCAAAGCCCCTTCGGATATTGACATTCCTGCTTATGAGGCTGAGCTTAAAGCGCTCATGGGCGGGCAGGTGTATGGCTGAGAACATCTTTGAAGAAGACGAGGTGTCTGTCGCTGAACG
>CAYODE010000046.1:0-21514 GCA_964402685.1 uncultured Aestuariivita sp.
TCTTCGCCGTCTATATCTGGGGCGTTGCGCAGATGCCCGGCGCGCACTAAGTCGCGACCACTGACACACGGATCAAAAGCGCGCGGCTTCCGCGCGCTTTTTCACTGATAGGAGCCACGGCTGCGATGCGCCGTTTGATGTTTCTGCTGATCTTCGGACTAACTGGCGCGGGCATTCTGATATCGCTGGGCGTCTGGCAGGTGCAACGTCTGGCCTGGAAGGAAGGCGTGCTGGCCGAAATCGAAAGTCAGATCGACGCCGTCCCTGTCGCTTTGCCTGTGCGCTTAACACCTGACGAACACCGGTACATGCCCGTCGAAGTGTCAGGCATTTTCCAATCAGAAGAGATCCATGTCCTCGTTTCCGTCAAACGAGTCGGACCGGGCTACAGGATCGTTGCTCCATTCGAGACCGAAGACGGGCGCCGCATTCTGGTGGATCGTGGATTTGTGGCGGACGAAAACAAAGCCGACGCGCGCGCACTTGGCGCCGCGGTCGTCCAAGGCAACCTGCATTGGCCGCGTGAAATCGATAGTTACACACCTGACCCTGACCTGAACGCAAACACATGGTTTGCCCGCGATGTCCCGCAGATGGCTGCACATCTGGGCACTGAAGAGGTTCTTGTGATCGCCAAGTCGGAAACAGACCCGAACGTGACGCCACTGCCAGTGGACACGGCTGGCATTCCGAACGATCACCTGCAATACGCAATCACGTGGTTCTCGCTTGCGGCGATCTGGACCATGATGACCGCTCTTTTCCTGTGGCGTTCCCGCGCCCAAACCCAAGTGTGACTGGCATGAAGTACGTTTCAACCCGTGGAACCGCGCCCGAACTAACCTTTGATGAAGCCATGTTGACTGGCCTTGCACGTGACGGTGGGCTCTATGTACCCGCTCAGATCCCCCATATGAGCTTTGATGACATCGCGGCGCTGGCCGGTCAGAGCTATGAAGAAACGGCGTTTCGGGTGATGCATCGCTTTGTGGGTGAGAGTTTTTCGCCCGAAGAGTTTCGCGGATGTATCGACCGCGCCTATGCCGGATTTGGCCACGCAGCGCGCGCACCGCTGAAACAGTTGAACGAAAACCATTTCCTGCTTGAGCTTTTTCATGGGCCGACGCTGGCGTTCAAAGACTTTGCCATGCAGTTGATCGGCCAACTCTTCGAGGCCGAATTGACCCGCCGGGGACAGCGCGTCACCATCGTGGGTGCAACAAGTGGCGATACCGGATCGGCTGCGATTGAGGCGTTTCGTGGTCTCGATGCCGTGGATGTTTTCATCCTCTATCCGCATGGTCGTGTCAGCGAAGTGCAGCGGCGGCAGATGACCACCCCGTCCGAGTCGAATGTCCACGCATTAGCCGTTGATGGTGATTTCGATGATTGCCAGGCGCGCGTCAAAGACATGTTCAACGATTTTGCCTTCCGCGATGCTGTGGGTTTGGCCGGTGTGAACTCAATCAACTGGGCGCGCGTATTGGCGCAGGTTGTCTATTATTTCTCGTCCGCCGCGTCGTTGGGTGCCCCACATCGTAAGGTGTCGTTTACTGTGCCCACCGGGAATTTCGGGGATATTTTTGCGGGTTACATCGCCAAACGGATGCGTCTCCCCATCGACAAGTTGATCGTGGCCACGAACCAGAACGACATCCTGCACCGCTGCCTGACAGGGCAGGGCTATCACAAAGGGGACACCATCCCGTCGATCAGCCCGTCGATGGATATTCAAGTCAGTTCGAACTTTGAACGCGCGCTGTTTGATGCCTACGGCAGGGACGGGAACGCCGTGGCTCGGCTGATGGATGAACTTAAAGAGGGCGGGTTCGAGGTCAGCCAGGGTGCGCTGCAAAGCCTCCAGGATATCTATGCGTCTGGCCGGGTGTCTGAGGAGGAAACCAAAGCTGCTATTGGCAACTGGCTTGCCAGCAGCGGAGAGCTCCTGTGCCCGCATTCAGCTATCGGCGTAAAAGTTGGCGAAGAGTTGCGCGATGCCGCCACGCCGATGATTACCTTGGCCACAGCACATCCAGCAAAATTCCCGGCAGCTGTAGAAGATGCCACTGGTGTACATCCACCTCTTCCCCCTCGGATGGCAGACCTGTATGACAAGCCGGAGCGCGTGACACGGATCGCTAACGATCTGACCGCGATTGAGGATCATATCAAGGACGCCCGAGCCAAGTGACAGTCAAACAACACACCTTCCCAAACGGGTTCCGCGTTGTAACGGAGCATATGCCGTCCATGAAATCCGCAGCAATAGGCGTTTGGGTGACCGCCGGAGGCCGCAACGAACGGCTCGAACAAAACGGCATCGCCCATTTCCTGGAACATATGGCGTTCAAGGGCACAAAGCGGCGCAGCGCCTTGCAGATCGCGGAAACGATCGAAGATGTGGGTGGCTACATCAACGCCTATACGTCGCGTGAAGTGACAGCCTATTACGCCCGCGTTCTGGAAAACGATGTGGCGTTGGCGCTGGATGTCATCTCCGACATCATTTTGAACCCAGTCTTCGATCCGGCAGAAATCGAGATTGAACGTGGTGTCATCCTGCAAGAAATAGGTCAGGCCTATGACACGCCGGATGATGTGATCTTTGACTGGCTGCAGGAAGAAAGTTACCGCGATCAACCGCTTGGCCGTACGATCCTGGGTCCCTCGGAACGCGTCCGCGCTTTCTCGCGCGAAGATTTGTCTGCTTTCGTGTCCGAACATTACGGGCCGGGCCAGATGATCTTATCCGCGGCAGGTGCTGTCGATCATGACGCGCTGGTTGCGCTGGCCGAGAAATATTTTGGTAATTTGGCAGCACAAGACGGCTCTGTCGTAGCACCCGCGCGGTTTACTGGCGGCGAAGCGCGCAAAGCCAAGAACCTTGAACAAGCCCATTTCGCGCTCGCCTTCGAGAGCCCAGGGTATCGCGACGATGCGATCTATACGGCGCAGATCTACTCCAGTGCGCTGGGCGGGGGCATGTCATCGCGCCTCTTCCAGGAGGTCCGCGAACGGCGTGGCCTCTGCTACACGATCTTTGCCCAGACAGGCGCATATGCAGACACGGGTACAACAACGATCTACGCCGGAACATCCGGCGATCAAATCGCCGAATTGGCGCATATCACCATCGATGAGATGAAACGCGCAGCTGACACAATGAGCCCCGAAGAGGTCGCGCGCGCCCGTGCTCAGATGAAGGCGGGTATGCTGATGGGCCTTGAAAGTCCCTCCAACCGTGCTGAACGTCTGGCCCGTTTGGTTCAGATCTGGGGCGATGTGCCCAGTCTCGACGACACCATCGCACGGATTGATGCGGTCACAACTGGCGATGTCCGGGATTTTGCGGCCCAATTGGCAGCCGAGGCACCGGCGGCGCTCGCGCTTTACGGTCCCGTGGACAGCGCACCCGGGTTGGATGCCATTCGGGAAAGGCGCGCAGCCTAACGTGTGAGCCTTCGGTGATGCTTCTTTCTAAACGCAAACTGAAGATCGAAACGGATCGCCTGACGCTCCGCCCGCCCACGCATTCCGACTACAGGACTTGGTCTGCACTGCGTCGCGAAAGCAAGGACTTCCTTGTTCCCTGGGAGCCCGAGTGGGCCGAGGACCACCTGTCGCGTAAGGCCTTTACCAATCGCGTCTATTGGGCCAGCAGATCCATAGCCAGTGGGACAGCATTGCCTTTGTTTGCCGTCCGCAGGACAGACGACGTGCTGGTCGGCGCTATAACACTAGACAACATTCGCCGAGGACCGGCCCAAGCCGGCACGTTGGGATATTGGACTGGAGAACCTTTCGCCCGCCAGGGATACATGCGCGAGGCCATCAAAGCCGTCGTACATTACGCCTTTACCCGTCTTGATCTTAGCCGGATCGAAGCAGCGTGCCTGCCGGAAAATAAGGCCTCACGCGGATTGCTTGAGGCATCAGGCTTCAAATACGAAGGTGTCGCCCAATCCTATCTCCAGATCGACGGACGCTGGCGCACACATGTGCTTTATGCAGCACTTCGATCTGATCGCCGGGGAAAGACCGGCGCTGGCTAGGACGCCTTCACGCCGTGGCTGTTACCCCAGCACGGAAAAGCTGGATTCCTCATTGATCGCACGCTTTCGGGAATAAAACCCAACATCGATGTCGCGCTGCAGATAGGGTAGGGTGAAGTGCAGTGGGTTTGCATCATGGTCATTGCCCGCTTCGCAATACGCCACCAGCGCTGCCATCATTTTCCCGGCAATCGGCGCATTCTTGTATTGGTTTCCGCTGGTTCCGCAGGCCATGTAGAACCCGGCCAAGCTGGAGCAGTCATAGATCGGAATCCAGTCGGTTGAGGCATCATAAAGATCCACAACACCTTTCATCCGGCTGGGAATACCCAAGGACGGAACCCTTTGGGCATATCGCATCGCTTGGGTCGTCCATTGGTCAGTGAAATTCCTGTCATAGTCAGTGTCGTCTTCCGTCCAGTAATGCGTATCGCATTCCGGATCTTCCGACCCAATTAGGATGTGGTTGCCATGTTCCGGGCGCACGTAACAGGCAATGTCACTGTCCGACACGATTGTGCCGTTGGTTTCAAAGTCAAAGCCCTCAGGGGCGGGAACATGCACGACCTCCTGGCGCAGAGGGCGGGTACGTATCGTCATCTCTTCCGTCACGCCGGCCATATCGTTGATGATCGAAGATCCGGGACCGGCTACATTGATTACGACCGGGGCGTGGATGTCTTCACCTGAGGCCAATTTGACACCAGCCACACGTCCGTTTTGCTGCAAGATCTCAGATACTTCGACGCCGCCGCGAACCTCAGCGCCATGCTGCTGCGCGGCCGCCATTAGGTTTTGTGCCGAAAGTGCCGGGTCGGTCACATATCCGCCGTTGGGCCAGAAGACCGCCCCGCCCATCTGTTCGCCATTAGGCTGGCCAAACTTCGGATCATCCATCCGTTTGGCGGGCGCGAAGCTGTCCAGCGAATAGATTGGCAGGCGTTCTTTTACCTGCTCAGCGCTCAATTCTTCATACGGGCACTTCAGCTCGGAAGAGTACTTCATGTGCTTTTCCAAGAACCCGTTGGCGGCAGTCTTCATCGTCATGCAACCCACTTCCCGGAACTGGGCCAATGGTTGGTCTTCGGACAGGCCCAGATAGTCAGCCCAATCCCGCCAGTAATGATAGCCTTCCCACGCAAATGCTGTGCCGTCATAGGTCGAATAATGCATGCGGATGATTGCACAGGATCCAGCGGTTGAGCCATGGCCTGCTTGAGCATTGCGATCCAGCGATAATGTCTTCCAACCGGCTTTGGACATCTCGAACGCGATGGCCGCGCCGATCACGCCTGTTCCAATGATAATGGCATCTGGTTGGGACATCAGGGTTCTCCTGTTTCTGCAAATGGCTGGAATTGGCGGGCATAGGCATTGAACGCCTCAATCTCATCCGCTTGTGGGTCAACACCGGAAAAGACGCGTAGATATTCCGGAACACGCGCCAACCGTCGTTCCGAGGGCTCCGGTTTCCCGGCGAAGTCGTACCCCAACTGCATGTAGTACAGGACCTTGGCACGTGTTTCTGCCTCGTAAGCCGGATACCCAAAGCGTTCGAACATGCGCCGCAGAGCCGCTTCTCGCGTGGCGTCAGATGCATCCAAGACTTGCCGCACGCCCGCATCCCGTCGCGCCCAGTCGCGCACAGCAAAATCAAGCGCCGTGTCAAACAGTTCTGGGTTCGCGGTGCATCGGAACACGTTGCAGATCGCGGCTGTGATCGTTGGTGCGTCGGCTTCCGCCTGTGCCACCATCGCTGCGGTGTTGCGCTCCTCCCAATAAGACAGAAGCGCATCCAGAAGATCTTTGCGCGACCCGAAATACCAATAGAAGGAAGAGCGGGACACACCCATCCGGTCCGACAGTGTCAGGATCTTTACGCGGTCTACTCCGTCGCGGATCAGCACGTTCATCGCGCTGTCGATCCAATCCTGCCGGGTTACCTTGATGTTCCCGGATAGGGGTTCCCGATCCGGATCGTCCCGGTGCAGAACAGGGCTGCGCAGCGTTCGGCTCATCCGCCCAATGGCGGCGCGCCGCCCGCTTCGTTTTTGCGTGCGATGTAGTCCAGCATCGCGGCCACTTTCTCCGGATCGGTCGGGGGGCGCGCATCCGCGGCAAGAATGCGTTTCCAGACGCCTGTCGCACGTTCAGTCGCTGACTCGCCACCACGGTCTTCCCACGTCCCAAAGTTGGAAAAGTCATGAACAAGCGGCGCGTAGAACTCGGTTTGATAGCGTTCCATTGTGTGGGTCGCACCAAAGAAATGACCGCCTGGCTGCACCTCGGCCAAAGCGCTCACGCCGCGCGCGGCAGCATCTGCGGGCGTGGGCACGCACAGTTCCGCTACGGACTGCAGCACCTCAAGATCGGTTATGATCTTCTCATAAGACACTGTCAGACCGCCTTCGAGCCAACCCGCCGCATGAACGATCACCGTGGCCCCTGCCAGCAAGTTGCCCCAAAGACCGAACTGCGTTTCATTTGCTGCCTGCGCGTCCCCAAGATTGGCGGCACTGCCGGTGGCCGACCGCCAGGGCAGGCCCACAAGATCTGCCAGTTGCCCCGCGCCCACCGAGGCGCGCAGATGTTCAGGCGTGCCAAATACCGGTGCCCCGGATTTCATGTCCACATTCGACGTGAAGGTGCCGTAAGACACAGGCGCACCGGGCCGAACAAGTTGTGTCAGAGTGATCGCGGCCAACGCTTCAGCATGGCTCAACGTCAACGCACCCGCGACTGTGATCGGTGCCATGGCCCCCATCAGGGTAAAAGGCGTCACAATGGACATCTGCTTGGTGCGGGCAAAGTCGATGAGTCCTTGCGCCATTGGAACATCAATCTGGCGCGGCGAATTGGTGTTGATGATCGTGTAGTTATACGGATTGGCTTCAAACTCGTCCTGCGAGAGAGAGTGGAAATCCATCAAGATCTCGAAACACTCTTCTGCTTGTTGAGTGCCCCGCGCAAAGGTGAACGGGAATTTGTCCGACAGCGTTAATTGCGCGTCCATGAATGCGTAGTGCCTCAGATGGATGGGGATGTCCTGAGGCTCCACTGTCGGACCAAGGATGGGCAGCACATCGAAGTGCTGCACCAGTTGAACGAACTCTCGAAAATCCTGGTTTGATCCGGGACGTCTGCCCCGTTCAAGATCCGTGGCATGCGGGGCACCGGCACCCGCCATGAAAATCAGAGCGCCGGGCTCATAACGGACATCTCGTTCCGGGTTACCAGTCTTTAGCGTGAAGGAGGACGGCGCGGTCTCCAGCGCTTCGGCGACGATATCGCGGCCGATATAGACCATGTCTTCCTCACCAACCGTGCAGCCCGCCTTTGCATAGATCTCCCGCGCCTCAGGCAGAAGGATCTTCATGCCCAACGTTTCCAGGACGTCTAAAGCGGCGTCATGGATGGCCTGCACCTCGTCATCCGAGAACAGTTTCATGCGCGGGAACGGGTTGCGCAGGTTGCGGTAGTCGGTTTTGCGGACCGGGGACGCTGCCTCCAGCCCGCGTTTCCGACGACCCTTGCGCGTGGGGGCGGTGGTCATAAGCGCATGACCTTACCTTCGGGGTCATAAGGCGAGGGTGCAATGACCTGAGCGTCCCGTTCGACGCCGACGACATGCACGGTCAACTCCTGACCGGGTTTGGCCAGATCGGTATCCACCAACCCCATCGCCAACGATTTGCCAACCGTGTGACCATAGCCACCCGATGTAACAAACCCCACGCGTTTGTCGCCGGACCAGATCGGTTCGAACCCGGTGGCATCTGCGCCATTTGCATGGATTTCCAATGTTACCTGTGTCTGACCCGGACCGTTGCCGTCCTTCTCCGCCAGGGCCGCCTCTCGCCCTACAAAATCGCCCTTCTCCCAATCGATCCAGCGATCCATCCCGGTCATGCCGGGCGTATAGCCTTGCGTGAATTCCGCGCTCCAGATGCCAAAGCTCTTTTCCAAACGCAGAGAATTCAGCGCGTAGAACCCATATTCCTTGATCCCCAGATCTGCCCCGGCCTCCAACAGATCCCGGCGCAAACCGATATGGTATTCGGCTGGTACGTTGATCTCATAGCCCAACTCTCCCGTGACCGAGATCCGCGCCACATGTGCGCGGGTCAGTCCCACATCCATCTGCCGGCATCCCATAAAGGGCAGCGCGGCATGGCTGATATCGTCGTGCACCAGCTTTTCGAGGATCTTGCGCGAATTCGGCCCGGAGAGGGAGAAGCCCACCATCTTGTCCGAAATATCGGAGACGTCCACGCCGTCCATCATGTGATCATGGAACCAGCGCATGTGCCATTCGCGCAGGTAGTAGCTGCCCATGATCCAGAACCGCCCATCACCCCAGTTAAAGACGGTCAGATCGCCCTTCATCCGCCCGTTTTCGCCCACCATCGGGGCCAACCGCGCGCGGCCTGACGCTGGGATCTTTGAGGCCATGATGTGGTTCAGCCATTGCTCTGCATTTGGACCAGCGACTTCGAACCGGGAAAAGCCGGAGATATCCAGAAGACCGCAAGCCTCCCGTACCGCTTTGCACTCTTCGGCCACGATCTCATGCGCGTTGGAGCGTTTCAGGCTTGGTGTTTCCTCGAAACCTTCCGGTCCAAACATCAACGGTGTTTCAAGGCCAAATGACACGCCCCACTTCGCACCAGCCGCTGTCATCGCATCATGCGCAGGGGCCATTTTCATCGGACGACCTGCGGGTAGCTGTTCGTTGGGGTAGGTCATCACGAACCGGCGGGAATAGAATTGTCCGGTGGTTTCCTTGATGTACCGTTTGTTGCCTGCATAATCGCCGTACCTGGCGACATCCATGCCAAAGACATCCTCTTCGGGTTCTCCATGGATAATCCATTCGGCAAGCGCCTTGCCAACACCGCCGCCTTGGAGGAAGCCCGCCATAACGGCACAGGCACACCAATAGTTCTTTTTGCCCCGGACAGGGCCAACAAGCGGGTTCCCATCGGGTGAGAAGGTAAAGGCGCCGTTCACCCAGGTTTTGATGCCAGCGTCCTGCAGGCAGGGATAGCGCTCAAAACCAAGCATCAACTCATGTTCAATCCGGTCAGGATCTTCTTGCTGCAGCTCAAAGCCGTATTCCCACGGGGCGCCGTCCATCATCCAGTGCTCGTGGTTGATCTCGTAGATCCCCAGCAGCATGCCTTTCTGGTCCTGCCGCATATAGGTGAACCCTTCGAGGTCTGCGGTCATCGGCAGCATGGTGTCCAGCTCGGCCACCTCGGGGATCGAGTCGGTTACGAGGTAATGGTGGTTCAACGGCGAGACGGGCAATTCGATACCCGCCATCCGACCCACTTGCTTGGCCCATAGACCAGCGGCATTTACGACATGCTCGGCATAGATCGTGCCTTTTTCCGTTACGACCTCCCAGCCTTCTGCCGTCTCGTTCAACTCAAGAACGCGGTTGTTTTCGATGATTTCGGCGCCACGCTTTTTGGCTGCACCGGCGTAGGCATGAACGGTTCCTGTCGTGTCGATATGACCTTCGCGATCCGCCCACATGGCGCCGACGAGGCCGTCGATGTTCATCACCGGATTCAGTTCTCCGGCTTCTTCGGGCGTCACCAACCGGCAGTCTTCGATGCCAATTGTCTGGAACACGCGATAGGCCGATTGAAGCCACTCCCAGCGTTCCTCGGTCCCGGCGAGCATCAGCCCGCCAGTCATGTGCAATCCGATATTCTGACCGCTCTCTTGTTCGATCTCGCTGAGCAGGTCGATAGTGTAGGCCTGCAAAGCTGCGATGTTCGGATCCGCGTTCAACGCGTGGATCCCACCTGCTGCGTGCCAACTGGATCCCGCCGTCAGGATCTTGCGTTCAATCAGGCACACATCCGACCAGCCAAATTTAGCCAGATGATAGAGGACCGATGCCCCAACTACACCGCCGCCGATGACAACAACACGATAATGCGACTTCATCGCAGACCCTCCCAAGGTAAGTGCTGGGAATACGCTAATCGCGAGATTCTGAGTCTGTCTAGACATTTGTGTACAGTGCTTCGGATTTTCGAAAACTCGCTTGAGTTCGCCTGGCTGGCAGAGTCGTTGTTTCAAGCCTGAAATTTTAAGCTTGAAATAAATCTGTGTGACGTTACGCTTTGTGCTGACTGCGAACACTGGGGAGTGTGCTGTGAAAGCGTTGTGTCTGGGCGGGGGTCCTGCCGGTCTTTACTTTGCAATCACGTTGAAGCTGCGCCAACCAGATGCGCATGTTACGGTTCTGGAGCGCAACCGCCCAGACGATACCTTCGGTTGGGGCGTGGTTCTATCCGATGAAACGCTCGAAAACCTAGAAGCGAACGACCCAGTCAGTGCGTCTTCGATCCGCGAAAACTTCGCTTATTGGGATGACATTGCCCTGCATCACAAAGGTGAAAAACTCGTTTCTTCGGGTCACGGGTTCTGCGGCATCGGCCGCAAGAAGCTCCTTTTGTTGTTGCAGGAGCGTGCGCGCGAATTAGGCGTCGAGATGCGGTTTGAAACGGAAGTCCCCAGCGCGTCGGAATATATGAATGACTACGACATCGTTGTGGCGTCAGACGGTCTGAACTCCAAAACTCGTTTGGAATTCAAAGAGTCTTTCAAGCCCGACATCGATGTACGCAAGTGTTATTTCATGTGGATGGGCACGCATCAAAAGTTTGACGATGCCTTCACCTTTATCTTCGAGAAAACCGATAAAGGCTGGATCTGGGTTCACGCCTATCAGTTCGATGACGACACGGCGACGTTCCTTGTCGAATGCGGTCCTGAAACGTTCGAGGCCTATGGTTTTGGCGAGATGACGCAGGCCGAGACGATCGCGACATGTGAAGAGATCTTCAACGACTACCTCGGCGGTCATTCCCTTATGACGAATGCCAATCACATTAGAGGCTCGGCCTGGATACAATTCCCTCGCGTGCTCTGTGAAAAGTGGGCGCATGAAAATGTCGTACTGCTGGGCGATGCCTCGGCCACAGCGCATTTCTCCATCGGATCCGGCACCAAACTTGCGATGGAAAGTGCAGCGACACTAGCGCATCTGGTCACCGATGAGCCGACGCTGGAAAAAGCGTTTGAGCGCTACGAGGATGAACGCCGTCTGGAAGTGCTGCGCTTGCAATCTGCGGCGCGCAACTCGCTAGAATGGTTCGAGGATGTGGAGCGGTACCTTGAGCTCGACCCGGTTCAGCTGAACTACTCTATGCTTACCCGGTCCCAACGGATCAGCCACGAAAACCTGCGTGAGCGCGATCCCAAGTGGCTCGAAAGCGCTGAGCGCTGGTTTCAAAGCCGCGCGGGCGTAGGTCAAAATGAACCCGTACGCGCCCCGATGTTTGCCCCTTTCAAACTGCGAGAAATGGAATTGAGCAACCGGGTCGTCGTCTCCCCCATGGCGCAATACAAGGCTGTCGATGGTACGCCAACGGATTGGCACCTGATCCATTATGGAGAGCGCGCAAAGGGCGGTGCAGGGCTGATCTATACCGAGATGACCTGTGTGTCCGACACAGGCCGCATCACACCGGGATGTCCCGGTCTTTATGCGCCTGAACATGAAGCAGCGTGGAAGCGGCTGACTGATTTCGTGCATGCGGAAACAGATGCCAAGATCTGCTGTCAGATTGGCCATTCAGGGCGCAAAGGATCCACCCAACTGGGTTGGGAGGTGATGGACGCGCCCCTCAAATCTGGCAATTGGGATCTGATTTCGGCCTCGCCCATACCCTGGTCCGAAAACAACGCGGTCCCGCGTGAGATGACGCGGGAGGATATGAATGAAGTGACGCGCCAATTCGCCGAAGCCGCAGCCATGGCAGAGCGGGCGGGCTTTGACATGATCGAATTGCACGCTGCGCACGGGTACCTGATTTCATCATTCATATCCCCCGTTTCAAACGTCCGCACGGATGAGTATGGCGGCAGCTTCGAAAACCGTATGCGCTACCCGATCGAAGTGTTTACCGCTATGCGCACGTTTTGGCCTGAGAACAAACCGATGTCCGTGCGGATTTCAGCCAACGATTGGGTTGGTGAAGAAGGTGTCACACCGGAAGAGGCCGTAAAGATCGCATCACTGTTTTCGAAAGTTGGTGCTGATATCGTAGATGTTTCTGCTGGCCAAACCACGATTGACGCGCAGCCGGTTTATGGCCGCATGTTCCAAACACCGTTTTCGGACCGCATCCGCAACGAGGCGGGTATTCACACCATGGCCGTAGGTAACATTTACGAACCCGATCACGTGAACTCGATCCTTCTGGCAGGACGCGCGGATCTGGTGTGTCTAGCGCGCCCACATCTCAGCGATCCCTATTGGACATTGCGCGCCGGGACCGAGATCGGCGACCGCTTGGCGGCCTGGCCCAAACCCTATGAGGCCGGGCGCGATCAGATGTGGCGCCTGGCCGATAAGGCCCAGGCCGAGGAGATCCGGGCATGAGACATGTTTTGGTCACTGGCGGTGGATCCGGGATCGGACGCGCGGTGGCGCAGAGCTTTGCCGATGCAGGAGACCACGTGACGATTTCTGGCCGCCGGGGGGATGCGTTGCAAGAAACCGATGGCGGACGCGGCATGGACTGCCGCGTGGCCGATGTCACGGACGAAACACAGGTCGCGGCGCTTTTTGACCGCTCGTTTGACATTGTGGTCGCTAACGCAGGCGTCGCACCGGCCAAACCTCTGGTCGCCACGTCGCTGGAAGAATGGGAGCACGTCATGAAGGTCAATCTGACCGGCGTGTTTCTAACGTTTCGCGAAGCTCTCAAGGGAATGCAACCCGGGGGGCGGCTGATCGCGATGGCCTCCATCGCGTCCTTGCAGGGTGGGGCTACCATTGCCCCCTATGTGGCATCGAAACATGGCGTTCTTGGCCTTGTCCGGTCGTTGGCTTTGGAAGTTGCGCAACAAGGGATCACGTGCAACGCTGTTTGCCCGGGCTTTGTCGAAACAGACATGGCCGAAGGCGCCGTTAAGAATGTCATGCGCGCCATGGATGTGGACCGCGACAAGGCGGTGAAAATGATCACAGGCCGGAACCCGATGAAGCGCATGATCACACCTGATGAGGTCGTGGCCGCCGTACGGTTCCTCGCGTCTGAGGATGCGACCATGATCAACGGTCATGCTCTCAGCGTCTCGGGGGGCGAGATATGAGCCTGACGGCAGATCGCGAACGGCTTGAGCCTGACAGCAAATCGCGGCTGCGTCTGTGGCTCCGCCTGTTGCGCGTGACGCGGGGCATCGAAAGCGAATTGCGGGAAAAGTTGCGGGTCGATCACGGCACGACCTTACCCCGGTTCGACGTCATGGCAGCCCTTTCGCGCCATAGCGAAGGGTTGAAGATGTCTGAGCTTTCGGGCGTGCTCAGGGTCTCAAACGGCAACGTCACCGGCATTATCGAACGTCTGGTTGATGAGGGCCATGTGGTGCGTATTCCGGTGGCCGGCGACCGGCGTGCCTCTGCGGTTAAGCTAACGACTAAGGGACAGAACGAGTTTGCCCATCAAGCTGCCGCGCATGAAGCCTGGATTAACACAGCTCTCGCGGGGTTAGACGCAACCGAGGCACAAGAAATGGCGAACCGCCTCAGCGAAATGATGGAAGAAGGGGAGCGTCATGGCGCCTAACACCAAACATTTTCTCAGTCGGGTGGAAAACGGCATCGCGACGGTGTCGCTGAACCGACCGGATCGCAAGAACCCCTTGACCTTCGACAGCTATGCCGAGTTGCGCGACTGGTTCCGTGCGCTGGTCTATGATGATGAAATCAATGCGGTCGTCTTTGCCTCGAATGGCGGAAATTTCAGCTCGGGCGGTGACGTCCATGACATCATTGGCCCGCTCACCCGCATGAATATGAAGGAGTTGTTGCAATTCACCCGCATGACCGGCGATTTGGTGAAGGCGATGGTCAATTGCGGCAAACCTGTCATTGCGGCCATCGACGGCATCTGCGTCGGCGCCGGTGCGATCATTGCCATGGCATCCGACCTGCGCATCGGTACGCCCGAAGCTAAAACCGCGTTCCTCTTTACCCGTGTAGGGCTGGCAGGCTGCGATATGGGTGCCTGCGCGATCTTGCCCCGGATCATTGGCCAGGGCCGGGCAGCCGAATTGCTTTACACCGGACGGTCCATGAGCGCGGACGAAGGGGAGCGTTGGGGCTTCTTCAATAGCCTCGTCGATGCGCAAGACTTGCAAGCAGAGGCTCAGTCATGGGCGGAACGCATCGCCGCGGGCCCCAACTTCGCCCATATGATGACCAAGACCATGCTGGCGCAGGAATGGTCGATGTCCATCGAGCAAGCCATTGAGGCCGAAGCGCAGGCACAGGCGATCTGTATGCAAACCGGCGATTTCGAGCGGGCGTACAACGCCTTCGTCGCCAAGGAAAAACCCGTTTTTGAAGGGGACTGAACCGCGTGAAGTGTAGTCTGCAACATAAGATGAACTGGACGCGTCGTCATGGCTGATCGCAGCTTCCTCGACTGGCCTTTCTTTGAAGACCATCACCGTGCCTTGGCAGTGTCCCTTGATGATTGGGCGGGCGCGCACTTACCAGTGGATCATACCGATGTCGATGCGGCGTGCCGGTCTCTGGTCACGATGCTGGGAAAGGGAGGATGGTTGCAGCATACGGGTGGCGATCTGGATGTGCGCACGCTTTGCCTCATCCGCGAAACCCTCGCACGTCATGATGGCCTCGCCGATTTCTCCTTTGCCATGCAGGGGCTTGGCACAGGTGCCATATCGCTCTTTGGTGACGCAGATCAGAAAGAGTGGTTGAACAAGACCCGCTCAGGTCAGGCGATTTCCGCATTCGCGCTAACCGAACCTCAATCGGGATCTGATGTAGCGAATTCAACCATGACCGCCGAGCGAGATGGCAATGGCTTTGTCCTGAACGGAGAAAAGACTTGGATTTCCAATGGTGGCATCGCCGATGTTTACACGCTTTTTGCCCGAACTGGAGAGGCGCCCGGCGCTAAGGGCCTCTCGGCCTTTGTCGTCACCCCGGATCTGCCGGGGTTCGATGTGGTTGAGCGGCTCGACACCATTGCCCCGCATCCCCTGGCGACACTGCGATTTACCGATGTGAAGATCCCGGCGGGAGCCATGATCGGTCAGCCGGGCGAGGGATTCAAAATTGCGATGTCCGTGCTGGATGTCTTTCGGTCAACCGTTGCAGCCGCCGCGCTGGGCTTTGCCCGCCGGGCGCTGGATGAAGCTGTGGCTCGGATCACAGACCGTCACGTACAGGGCGCGCCACTGAGCGAATTGCAGATGGTGCAGGCCCACATCGCCGACATGGCGGTTGAAATCGATGCCAGCGCATTGCTGATCTATCGCGCGGCCTGGATGAAGGATCAAGGCGCCGCGCGTATCACGCGGGAAGCGGCGATGGCGAAGCTGCACGCGACAGAGGCCGCGCAACGGGTGATTGATGCCGCCGTTCAGCTGCACGGCGGGGACGGTGTACGCTCCGGGCACATCGTTGAAAGCCTCTATCGCGAAATCCGTGCGCTGCGGATCTACGAAGGGGCCACGGACGTGCAGAAAGTCGTCATCGCACGCCAGACATTGGGGGCCTTGGGCCAAAGGGAATAATCGGGGATAGCTATGCTGGGACCATCTGCGCATATCGACACGTTCTCACGGGATAACCTGCCTCCGCAGGATCTCTGGCCCACGTTTCTACTGGATGACCTGCCCTATCCCGACCATTTGAACGCGGCGGTTGAACTCACCGATGCCATGGTTGCCAAGGGCTTTGGGGATCACACGGCGCTGATCGGCAACGGGCGGCGCAGAACCTACAAGGAGCTTACCGATTGGACCAATCGTCTTGCTCATGCGCTCGTCGATGATTTGGGTGTAAAGCCGGGTAATCGGGTTCTAATACGATCAGCAAACAACCCTGCGATGGTGGCTGCCTGGCTTGCGGCGACAAAAGTTGGCGCGGTCGTTGTGAACACCATGCCCATGCTGCGCGCGGGTGAGCTCAGCGCGATTGTGGACAAGGCGCAGATCGAATTTGCCCTTTGCGATACGCGTTTGATGGATGAGCTAGTGACCTGTGCCAAATCCTCAAACTACCTCAAGAAAGTCATCGGGTTCGATGGCACTCAGAACCACGATGCCGAACTCGACAGGCTCGCCCTGCAAAAGCCAGTGCAATACGAGGCGGTCAAGACAGGCCGGGACGATGTCGCGCTCTTGGGCTTCACCTCAGGCACAACCGGAAACCCCAAGGCCACGATGCATTTCCATCGAGATCTTCTGATCATCGCGGACGGCTATGCCCAGGAAGTGCTGAAGGTCACGCCTGAGGATGTGTTTATCGGCTCGCCGCCTTTGGCATTCACTTTTGGCCTTGGCGGATTGGCGATCTTCCCTTTGCGGTTTGGTGCCGCCGCGACCCTGCTGGAGCAGGCCACACCGCCGAACATGATCGAAATCATTCAGACGTTTAAAGCGACGGTTTGTTTTACCGCTCCCACCGCCTATCGCGCGATGCTGACGGCCATGGAAGAAGGGGCGGATCTCTCCTCCCTCCGCGCAGCAGTCTCGGCAGGTGAGACGCTGCCGAAGCCCGTCTATGACGACTGGATCGCAAAGACCGGCAAGCCGATGCTGGACGGTATCGGCGCGACCGAGATGCTGCATATCTTCATCACGAACCGCTTTGACGATCATCGTCCTGCTTGCACCGGGAAACCGGTCACCGGCTATCAGGCCAAGATCGTCGATGACAACGGAGAAGATGTGCCGGCGGGCACGCCTGGGCGTCTTGCTGTCCGTGGGCCGACCGGATGCAGGTATCTCGCCGACGACCGGCAAAAGTCCTATGTGCGAAACGCCTGGAACATCACCGGAGACACCTTCGTGATGGACGAAGATGGCTATTTCCACTTTGCCGCCCGCAATGACGACATGATCATTTCATCCGGCTACAACATCGCCGGACCGGAAGTTGAGGCCGCGTTGCTGTCACACGCCTCGGTCGCCGAGTGCGCCGTCATCGGGGTCCCGCATGAAGAACGCGGAGCCATTGTCGAGGCGCATGTAGTGTTGATGGAGGGCCACGCCGCCAGCGACGTGATGATCCGTGATCTGCAGGACCACGTGAAGCAGACTATTGCGCCCTACAAATATCCACGCTCCGTCAAGTTCTGCGCAGACCTGCCCAAAACGCAAACAGGCAAAATCCAACGGTTCCGATTGCGGGACGACTAGATGCAGGGCAATCTGCACACCATATCCACCGCGCAAAGAGGGATGGCGCGGCATCGATGACACAAGCCGGGCAAACCGGCGCAAAGCCCCCTCGAAACGTTTAAAGGGAGAAGATCATATGAAACTCAAAACACTTATGGCTGCGGCCTGTCTCAGCGCGCTCGCGACGGCTAGTGCTGCAGACGGGCTCAAAGTTGGCATGATCACCACTCTGTCGGGCGGCGGAGCTGGCCTGGGCATCGATGTCCGTGATGGCTTTATGCTGGCCATCAATCAATCTGGCCGTGACGACGTGGAAGTGGTGATCGAAGACGATCAGCGCAAACCTGAACTGGCCGTGCAGGCGGCAGACAAGCTCATCCAAGCGGAAAATGTTGATGTCATGACTGGCATCATCTGGTCGAACCTCGCCCTCGCTGTGGCGCCGGCGGCGGTTGCGCAAGGCAAGTTTTACCTCTCGCCCAATGCCGGACCCTCGCAATTGGCCGGTCGGGGCTGTCACCCGAATTATTTCAACGTCAGCTGGCAGAATGACGCGTTTAACGAAGCAGCGGCAGTCTGGGGCAATCAAAACGGGATCGAAAAAGTCTTCCTGATGGCGCCGAACTATCCCGCCGGTCAGGACATGATCGCTGGGTTCAAACGTTTCTTTGACGGTGAGGTGACCGAAGAAGTCTATACGAAGCTTGGTCAGACGGACTACGCCGCCGAGATCGCGCAGATGCGCGCGTCGGATGCTGACACCATCTATTTCTTCCTGCCCGGCGGCATGGGGATTTCGTTCATGAAGCAATTCGCAGGGTCGGGCGTGGACAAAACCGTGATGGGTCCGGCGTTCTCCTTTGACCAAGGTATCCTAGGGGCGATTGGTGAAGCTGCGCTGGGCGTGAAGAATACGGCCCACTGGTCGAAAGACTTGGATGTGCCTGGCAACGCGGAATTCGTTTCTGCATTCCAAGAGGCGTATGACCGTTTGCCTTCGCTTTATGCCGCGCAGGGCTACGACACTGCTTTGTTGTTGCTAAGCGCGATGGAAAAAGCAGACGTTTCAGACGCGGATGCGTTCCGCGCTGCTTTGAGAGAAGCCGATTTCCAATCTGTGCGCGGTGATTTTGCCTTTGGATCGAACAATCACCCGATCCAGGACATTCTTATGCGTGAAGTGGTCAAGGAAGGTGACGTCGTCACCAACCGGATCGTGGGTGTGGCGGCGACCGATCACACCGACGCGTATTTCGGCGACTGCAATATGTGAGCCAGGTAGGCAGGGGTGGGGATGACCATGCTGCAGGCGTGCCTGAACGGTGGGCGCACGCGGGCTGAAGCGCCCGGAGTGCCGCTCACGGCCAAAGAGCTCGCGCGTGACGCTGTCGCTGCGCGCGAAGCAGGCGCGCAAGAGTTGCATGTGCATCCCCGCAACCTTGCTGAATCTGAAACGCTCGCCCCGGCCGAGGTTGGGGCGGCGCTCAAAGCCATTCGCGCAGCGGTTCCTGGCATGCCTGTCGGCATCGGGACAGGTGCCTGGATTGCGCCAGGCGGTGCGAAACGTCTCGCGCAGATGGAAGCGTGGGAGGAACTGCCTGACTACGTCTCGGTCAACCTGAACGAGGCGGACGCACCCAAGGTGATTTCGATGATGCATGAGCGGGGCATTGGGGTCGAGGCGGGTGTCTGGTCCGTTGCGGATGCCAAGCGGCTCTGCCGTGAGGTTCCCAAAACGTCGATCCTTCGTGTACTCGTCGAAATGCCGGATGCCTCAGGTCCCATTGTTCGAACCGAGGCAGCGCGATGCATCGAAATGCTCCGCTCTCGCGGTATGCAGGCACCGATCCTGTTGCATGGTTTGGATCAAAGCGCGTGGCCTTGTGTGATCGAAGCGGCGCGGCTGGGTCTTTCGACGCGCATAGGGTTCGAAGATGTGTTGGATCTACCCGGTGGCACGCCAGCCCCCTCGAACGCCGCTTTGGTCGCCTGCGCCAGAGATTTGATTGATCACACAACACGAGACGTGACCGGATGACGTCGACTTACGCGCGATATTCTCCGGACCGGGTCCGGAGCCATTCTTTGCGACTGCTTAGCGTACCGCGGCAAGCCACCCATCCCGTGTACGAGGACGCGTTGTCATGACTGTATTGCTACTTTTGGAGCAAACGCTGAACGGCCTACAGTTCGGGCTAATGCTGTTTCTGATGGCCGCCGGCCTCACCCTGATCTTCGGAGTTATGGGCATCATCAACTTGGCGCATGGGTCGCTTTACATGGTTGGGGCCTTTGCTGCTGCAACCATTGCGTCGTTGACAGGCAGTTTCCTTCTAGGTCTCGTCGCCGCCTTGGCTGCTGCTGCCATGGTGGGGGCGATCGTCGAAATCACCGTGATCCGACGCCTGTATGACCGCGATCACCTCGATCAGGTCTTGGCCACCTTCGCGCTGATCCTGATCTTCTCCGAAGGAACGCGCTGGCTCTTTGGGTCATTCCCGCTCTACCTCGACGTGCCTGATTTTCTCTCTGGCGCGGTCAGCATCGGGGGGTTCTCCTATCCGCTATACCGACTGGCGATCATTGTGATGGGGCTTGTGGTGGCCGCAGGGTTGTTCCTTTTGATCGCACGGACGCGGATCGGGATCCGGATCCGCGCGGGTGAATCCGATCGCGAGATGATCGCGGCGTTGGGCGTCGACATCTCGAAACTCTATACAATCGTATTTGCGTTAGGGGCCGCACTGGCCGGATTTGCAGGTGCGCTGGTGGGCGCGATTCAATCGGTCGAAGTCGGTATGGGCGAACCGGTTTTGATCCTGGCTTTCGTGGTAATCGTCATAGGTGGGATTGGATCGATCAAAGGCGCCTTTGTCGGCGCGATTCTGGTTGGGCTGACAGACACGTTGGGCCGGTTCTTGCTGCCTGTTATCTTTACCGCTTTCATGGATCCCAGTGCGGCCACTGCTGCGGGGTCAGCGTTGGCCTCGATGTTGATCTACATCCTTATGGCGTTGGTTCTGATCTTCCGCCCCACCGGACTATACGGGAACGCCTGACATGACGCGCGAAGCCCTCTTGAACACAGCGATCATGCTCCTACTCGCAGCAGTTCCAATTGCCGCGCATTTCACGGGCAATCCCTTCACCATCACGCTGGCCACCAAAGTGGCAATTCTCGCCATGGCCGGCGTCGGGCTCAACATTGTGCTTGGCCTCGGAGGACTGGTTTCCTTTGGACATGCCGTCTTCTTTGGCATTGGCGGTTATTCCATGGGGATCCTTGCCCATCACGCGCAGCTCTTTATCCCGATCATGGAAACCCCGTTTTTGATCGAAGGCACAAAGTTCATGCCGACGATCTGGTTGGTCGCAGTGATAACCTCGGCTCTGGTGGCGTTGGTAATCGGTGCGGTCGCGATCCGCACCTCGGGCGTTTACTTCATCATGATCACTTTGGCCTTTGGCCAGATGTTCTACTACTTCGCGATCTCGTGGCCTGCGTATGGTGGCGAGGACGGCTTGCCCATTTACGTGCGCAACAGTTTCCCCGGCCTGAACACACTTGATCCGATCCAGTTTTTCGCCGTGACATACGTGGCTTTGGGCGCCGCGTTATTCCTCTCGGCGCGCCTTGCGCGGTCACGGTTCGGCTTGGCGCTGGGCGCGACCCGTCAAAACGCGGAACGTGTCGAAACAGTGGGGCTGGACGTCTACCGCCTGCGGTTGGTGGCCTTTGTCATTTCCGGCGCGATCACGGGGCTCGCGGGGGCCTTGTTTGCCGATCTCAACCGCTTCGTGGCCCCAACCATGTTCAGCTGGCAGATGTCTGGTGAATTCATTGTATTCATCATCCTTGGTGGCATCGGACGGCTCTTTGGCCCCGTGGTGGGCGCGGGCTTGTTCATTCTTCTGGAACACTTCCTGGGCGGCGTGTCGGATTACTGGTTGATCTATGTCGGTGCGATCTTGCTCGCCGTGGTGCTTTTTGCGCGTGGCGGCCTGATCGGCGCGCTTGCGGGACGGGAGGTAGCCCATGACTGATCCGATCCTGCGCACCTCTAAACTCACCAAATCCTTTGGCGCGCTGACCGCCTGCAAGGACGTTTCTCTGGATCTGCGTCCCGGCGAAATCCACGCGCTAATCGGTCCCAACGGCGCGGGCAAATCCACCCTGATCAAACAGATCGCGGGCAACATGGCGCCTGATAGTG
>CAYODE010000047.1:0-21297 GCA_964402685.1 uncultured Aestuariivita sp.
AGATCGACGGCGGCATCAAATACGTCACGCTGAACCTGGTCTCGACCATCCTGTTCTTGTCGGGCATCGGCCTGCTTTACGGCATGACCGGCACCCTGAACCTGGCCGATCTGGGCCATACGGTGCCGACGCTGGAAAACCAAGGGTTGGTGACCGTCATCGCGGTGATGTTTATGATCGCCTTTGGTGTAAAAGCCGCGGTCTTCCCATTGTTCTTCTGGCTGCCTGCATCCTATCACACGCCTGCCTTCGCGGTTTCCGCTGTCTTTGCCGGGCTTCTAACCAAAGTGGGCGTTTATGCCCTGATCCGGATGTTCACGCTGGTCTTCAATGGGGATGTTGAGTTCACCCATACCATCCTTTTGTGGGTCGCCGGGTTCACCATGGTGACGGGCGTTCTAGGCGCTGCCGCGCAAAACGACATGCGCAAGATCCTGTCCTTTCACATCATCAGCCAGATCGGGTACATGATCCTTGGCCTTGCCCTGATGACACCCTTCGCGATTGCCGGCGCGGTGTTTTATCTGGTGCACCACATCGTGGTAAAGGCAAACCTGTTCCTGGTCGCAGGCGTGGCAGACCGGGTCGCGGGCTCGACCGATCTGGGCAAAATAGGTGGTCTTTACAAATCCGCGCCCTTGCTGGCGATCCTGTTCCTGATCCCCGCCTTTTCATTGGCCGGATTTCCACCGCTGTCAGGCTTTTGGGCCAAATACATCCTTGTGGCCGCATCGCTGGAAATCGAGGCCTGGATCATCGCAGGGGTCGCTTTGCTCGTGGGTTTGTTGACGATCTATTCGATGACCAAGATCTGGGCCGAAGCTTTTTGGAAAGCGCATCCTGAAGGTATCGAACCGACGCTCACGCGCTTGGATGGGCCTGCGCGCGCGGCACTTTTGTTGCCCATCGCCGGGCTGGCGGTCCTCACTCTGATCATTGGCTTCTTTCCCGAACCTTTTGTGATCTTTGCAGAAACCGCCGCGCAGCAACTTCTGGATCCAGCGCCCTATATCGCCACTGTGTTAGGAGGGGGCGCATGAACACCTTTGTCGTCAATTTGCTCTTTGCCGTCATCTGGGCATTGTTCTTTGGTGCCTTCAACTGGCTGACGTTGGGGTCGGGCCTTGTGTTAGGCTATGCCGTTCTCTGGTTGCTGCAGCCTCTGACAGGCGGGCCATCAGGCTATTTCATGCGGGTCTGGTACTGGTTGAAACTGATCGTGATGTTCCATTACGAATTGATCGTGTCCAGTTTGCAGGTGTTGTGGGATATTATCACACCATCGCACCGCGCACGGCCTGCCATCATTGAAATGCCACTGGATGTCAAAAGTGATGCAGGCATCCTGCTGGTGACGAACCTGATTTCTCTGACGCCGGGGACTTTGTCGCTGGATGTGTCTGAGGATCGGAAAACCCTCAGCCTGCATGCGATGTTTGCCGATGATCCCGACGCTGTGTGCAAGCAGCTGAAGGATGGAATGGAAAAGTGGGTCATAGACGCGGTGGAGGGAACATGAACGGCGAGTGGATAGTGGAAGCCGCAGTTGGTTTCGGCTTTGTCATGGTGTTTCTGACAGTTGGATTTGCCTTTTGGCGCCTGGTTTTGGGACCGAGCCTACCAGATCGGGTCGTCGCCTTGGACATGATGACGGTAGCCATTGTTGCGTTTTGCGGATTGGCGGCGGTGCGGTCGGGGATCGCAGCCTTTCTGGATGTGGCGCTTGCCCTCGCGCTTGTTGGTTTTTTGGCCACGGTTGCCCTCGCGCGGTTTGCTGAACGTCAAAGACTGCGCAAAGAACGCAAGGAGAGCGGGTCATGAGCGATCTGATTGCAGCGGCGTTTTTGGCCCTTGGCGGCGCATTCACCTTAATTGCCGGCATCGGCATTTTTCGGATGCCAGACGTGTTTATCCGTATGCATGCCTCGACCAAAGTTGGCACTTTGGGATCCGGTCTGATCATGGCGGGTGTTTGCGTACATTTCGCAGACCCGCTGGTTATCTTCAAAGCGATCCTGGTTGTGCTGTTCTTGCTGCTCACAGCACCAATTGGCGCGCATATGATTGGCCGTGCGGCCTTGCGTATCGGGATTGAGCCTTGGGGCATCAAAGATCAGGATGAAAAAGCGACCCGTTCCGCCGAGACAGATTGACTTGCAGGATCGTGAGTTACCTCAGGTGCAGGCTGCTTTGATCTCTTCAGACGCGATGTGGATTGTGTTCGCGCCATTCCGCCCAATCTGCAGGCGTATCAAGATCATGGCGGGCACGTGTACCGGGCAGGGGAACAAGGACGATGCGACCATGGGCCTCCTCCATCACCTCTTTGCCACCTGTATCTCCGGTTAGGCGTTCAAGCGCCGGGAACAGGGCGCGGTGAAAGACGACCGGATGACCGGGCGCACCGCTTTCCGTAGTGCCACGCCAAACAAGGTCGCCTTGCGAGACGTCAACGGCATCGAGCACCTTGCGCAGGTCGTCTGCGGTCAGATCCGGCAGGTCCCCAAGCAAAAGCATGAACGCGTGCGCGTCCGAAGGTAGGTGAGCCACCGCTTGCCTGAGCGAGGCGTTCATGCCTTCAGAAGGATCAGGAACCGAACACGGCGTTGCGTTAAGACCAGTCAGCGCATCATATCGCGGATGGGGCCGTGGGGGCAGGGCAATGATGACCTCAGCATCCGTGACAGAGCGCGCCATATGCGCTTGGCGCGCGAGCAAGGGCATTCCGTCCACTTGCTGTAACAATTTGTCTTCAGTCCCCATCCGCGATGACGCACCAGCGGCCAAAATGATGATTGGAATGTCCATACCAAGAAGCTAGCCGCTCACCAGTCTCAGGCAACATGCTTATCCGCGCATCCGCCCACCATTGGCATCAAACAGCGGAGTTGAGATCACGCGGGCTTTGCGCATGTGGCCAAGGATCTCGATCTCGACGTCCAATCCGTCCGTGATCTGCTCTGATGGTAAGAAGCCCTGCGCGATCGATTTGCCTGCCCAATGCGAATAGCCACCAGAGGTGCAGAAGCCCGCAACCTGCCCACCCAGCCAAATCGGTTCATAGCCGTGGACATCCGCATCATCGGCGTCGACCTCGAACGCACAAAGACGACGCGCAGGTGGCGTCTCACGTTCGGCACGTGCGGCGTCTGATCCGATAAAGGGTGCAGCTTTGTCCCAATGGATAAAGCGATCAAGCCCAGTTTCGGCAGCCGTATAATCTGGCGAAAACTCCGACAACCACGACCCAAAGAACTTGTCCAACCGCAGCGACATCATCGCCCGCATTCCGAAAGGCGTGAGGTCGAACGATTGGCCGGCCTCCCACAATGTCCACCACAGCCGGCGTTGTTCGACGGCATCGCAGTAGATTTCAAACCCCAAATCGCCTGTGTATGAGAGGCGTTGAACCAGGCAATCGACCTGACCAATGGTCAGTCTACGCAGGTCCATGAAACGGAAGTCAGACAGATCTTCGCCTGATGCAGCCTCAAGCAGTTTACGTGCGTTGGGGCCTGCGATTTGAAATCCGGTCCGGCTGTCGGAGATGTTCTCGATTGTCACCCCGTCATCCTGCATCTGCAGAAACCAGCGCATGTGAACATTTTGCGCGCCATAAGAGCCCGTGACTTGAAACTCTGTCTCGGACAGGCAAGAGATTGTGAAATCCCCGATCAGTCGCCCTTTGTGTGACAGCATCGGGGACAGGCTGACGCGGCCTGGTTTGGGAACGCGTCCTGCAAAGATACGGTCCATCCATGCACGCGCGCCGGCGCCGGAAATTTGGTATTTTCCGAAGTTCTGTACTTCGTTGATGCCCACGCCTTCGCGCACAGCGCGCACTTCCCGTCCGGTGGCGGCAAATGCGTCGGAACGACGGAACGATGGCGTTTCAAAACCGGGCTCAGTGCCTTGGGCAAAGTAGTTGGGCACTTCCAATCCGTATTGATGGCCCCAGACGGCGCCGAGATCGGAAAAAATGTCATACATCGCTGTTGTGCGGTGGGGGCGTGCCGCTGGCAGTTCCTCATTCGGATAGGCGACAGAGAACCGTTTTTGATAATTCTCGATCACCTTAGGTCGGGTGTAACCCGGGCCAATCCAATCGCCATACCGCGCGACATCCATAGCTGTCACATCACGATCGCATTCGCCTTCGATCATCCATTGTGCGAGCATAAGGCCAACACCGCCGCCCTGGCTGAAACCAGCCATGACACCGCATGCCGACCACAAGCCAGGCTTCCCGGGTATGGGGCCGACAAGCGGGTTGCCATCGGGCGCGAAGGTAAACGGACCGTGAATGACAGACTTCACCCCGGCCTTTTCCAAGACGGGGAAACGTTTGTAAGCGAAATCAACGCTTTCCGCGATCTTGTCAAAGTCATCGGGCAACAGCTCATGTCCAAATTCCCAAGGGGTGCCGTTCACGGCCCAGGGTTTGCATGGCTGTTCATAGAACCCAATACACAGGCCGCGTCCTTCCTGCCGAAGATAGCTTTCTCCGGCCGGGTCCATGACATGCGGGTGCTCATGTTCACGCTCGTAAATCTCTGCGATCTCATCAGTGACAAGGTATTGATGCTCCATTGGATGCAATGGGGTGTACACCCCCATCATCTCACCAACCTCGCGTGCCCATAGGCCGCCTGCATTCACAACATGTTCTGTCTGAATGGTGCCCTTATCCGTGACGACGTCCCAACCGCCCGTCGGACGTTCGACAATGTCGCGAACCATGCAATGCGTTTCGATGGTGGCGCCCCCCATGCGCGCCGCTTTGGCATAGGCGTGGGTCGTACCCGAAGGGTCAAGGTGACCATCAAGCGGGTCGTATAGGGCACCGATGATCCCGTCGGTATTGGTGATTGGCGCTACTTCCTTGATCTGCTCTGGGCCGATGATTTCGGTCTCAAGGCCCATGAACCGATGCTTGGCGCGCTCAGCGACCAGCATATCAAATCGGTCTTGGTTATCTGCCAGTGTCACACCGCCCACGTGATGCAGACCGCAGGACATACCGGTGATCTCTTCCAACTCCTTATAGAGCCGGATGGTGTATCCCTGTAGCGCGGCCATGTTTGTATCGCCATTGAGCGTATGAAACCCACCGGCCGCATGCCAGGTGGAGCCCGAGGTCAGCTCTGACCGCTCCAACAACATGACGTCACTCCAGCCAAGCTTGGTTAGATGATACAGGACCGAGCAGCCGACAACGCCGCCGCCGATAACAACAACTTGTGTGGTGGTTTTCATGTGTGCGCCTCCGTGACCTGCAAGGCAGACCTATCCATGGTAGCACTAGAGGGTGTTGCCAAATGCGACAGTTCATGTCGCACAGCTTCTCCCAATCAAGGATTTCGCGGTAATGCATCTGAGTGGTCTGGCATAAGAAGCAATTGCATTAGTTCAACCAGCCTCACGTTTTTACGGCAATATCGTGAAAAGGGTCTTATCTGAACTGGCGGAAACGCGAGAAACCACTGACGAAAATCGACTGGCAAGTGATGTGCAAGTGAACGTGGGATTTCTTAGGAATTGCCCTGCGGCTTCGTTTTGAAGCCGGCATTATTCCAACGGAGATCATAGATGATGAAACAACTGCTTGCAGCATTCAGCTTTGCGCTAGGCGTATTGTTGACCACCCTTCCTGCTTCAGCCGGCAACCAATTGGCCGTGGCGTTAAGCGGATATGACACAGTGTCCTATCATATGGGGGAACCGCAGATGGGCGAAGCGCGGATCAACCATTTCCACAACGGAGCAATCTGGTATTTCAGCTCGACAGAAAACCGTGATCTCTTTGCGGCTAACCCCGATCAATATGCGCCGGCTTATGACGGCTATTGCTCCTGGGCGGCGAGCCAAGGCTACAAAGCACCAGGCGATCCGACGGTTTGGGAGATCGTTGACGACCGTCTGTTTGTGCAGGTGCACCCACGCGCACAAGAGCTGTGGCAAGCCGATATCCCAGCCCATATCGTTGCGGGCGATGAAAACTGGCCGCGCATCCATCCATTCTAAACATGGCTGGGTTTCATAACCATTTTGGGGGGCGGTTTTTCCGCCCCTTTCCTTTGCTCGACGAAAGCCGTCGGCACATCAGCGACAGAACGTGTCGTCAATGTGCAAGTGGGGGGCGCGCAATCGCGCCAGTCTGACGGCCAGCGAAGCGGCAGAAAAGGCAAACCCCATGCGCACCCACGCTCAGGCCGTCGTTATTGGCGGTGGCGTCATCGGATGTTCGATCCTCTATCACCTGACCAAATTGGGCTGGACGGATGTCGTCCTGCTTGAGCGTGACGAGTTAACGTCCGGGTCAACTTGGCACGCCGCTGCAAATATCCATGGATTGCACGACAGCACGAATATCAGCCGGATCCAGCATTACACGATGAACCTCTACAAGGAGTTGGAGGCGGAAACGGGTCAGGGCTGCGGGGTTTTTCAGCCCGGCTCGCTTTACCTCGCTCAGACAGAACAGCGCGAACATCAACTGCGCCTGCAGGCGGCCAAGGCAAAGCTTTATGGTATGAACTTTCACGAGGTCAGTCGGGATGAGGCCGAACGGCTGCACCCGCTGGTCGATTATGACGGTATTCGCTGCATCATGTGGGAACCGGATGGCGGCAATGTTGATCCATCGGGTGTGACAAATGCCTATGCCGCAGGAGCCAGGCAACGCGGAGGGGAAATCATCCGCTTTTGCCCTGTCACCGGCACCGAACAGCAACCTGATGGCACGTGGATTGTCCGGACTGAGAAGGGTGACATCGCGACAGAATGGGTGATCAACGCGGCGGGACTTTGGGGTCGTGAAGTTGCGGCCATGGCAGGCATTGATTTGCCTCTGCAACCGACTGAGCACCAATATTTCGTGACCGAAACGATAGCCGAGATTGCGGCGATGGACCGCCGTCTGCCATCTGTCGCAGACAGAGACGGAGAGTATTACCTGCGCCAGGAGGGGCAGGGCCTGTTGGTGGGCGCATATGAGAAAGACTATCGCCTATGGGCGGAAGAAGGCACGCCCCTTGGCTTTGGTCACGAGCTGTTTGCCGATGATCTGGAGCGTATCGAAGACAACATGATGCGCGCTATTGAGCGTGTACCCGCTGTCGGAGAAGCAGGGATCAAACGGGTGATCAACGGGCCAATGATTTGGTCCCCAGACAGCAACGTGCTGTTCGGCCCGGTGCCGGAACTGTCCAATTACTTCTGCTGCAATGGAATCATCCCCGGTTTTTCACAATCCGGTGGCATGGGTCGGGCCGTGGCCGAATGGATCATCGAAGGGGAACCCAAGATGGATCTGTTCCCTTGGGATGTGGCCCGGTTTGGGATCTGGGCAGGAAAAGACTTCACAAAGGCGCGGGTAGGGGATCAGTATGCGCATCGCTTCAAGATCCATTTCCCTGGCGAAGAACGCGATGCAGGCCGTCCCGTACGCACACGCCCGGCCTATCAGCTGCAAAAGGAAAACGGCGCCGTTTTTGGTCTGAACTATGGGTGGGAGCACCCGCTTTACTTTTCGGCTGATGTTGAGGAGAGCGCTGGCTTTACGCGCCAACCCTGGTGGGACGTCGTCGGGAACGAAGCCCGGATGCTACGCGAAGCTGCGGGCATCATCGATATCTCAAACTTTGCTAAGTACCGATGCAAGGGGCCGGGGGCCGAGGAGTGGTTGAACGCGATCTTTGCCAATCGCATGCCAAAAGCCGTTGGACGCTCCTGTTTGACACCTCTGATCGGGATCCGCGGTGGCATCGCTGGAGATTTCACAGTGACGCGCCTGGCAGAGGATGAGTTTTGGATCATCGGATCCGGTATGGCCGAACGGTATCACCAGCGGTTCTTCAAAGCCGTTCCGTTGCCAAATGGAACAGTGTTCACATCTGAGACCGAAGCGATGTGCGGCTTCAATGTTGCCGGACCGAAATCCCGGGAACTGCTCCAACGCCTGACGAACGCATCTTTGGCGACCGAGGATTTTCCGTTCATGCGGAGCCAATGGGTTCAGGTCTCTGGCATAAACTGCTTGGCGCTGCGCGTGTCGTTCACTGGCGATCTAGGATGGGAGTTGCATTGCGCCGAAAGTGACCAGATCCGTCTTTATGAAGCTCTGTTATCAGCTGCCAAAGAGTTCGGCGCGGGGCCAGTCGGGTCGCGTGCTTTAATGAGCCTGCGCATTGAAAAGGGCTATGGCTCATGGAGCCGGGAATACAGCCCCGAGTATTGGCCGCAGGAGGTCGGGCTCGACCGTCTTTGCAAAACCGATAAGGATTTCCTGAACAAAGAGGCCGCTTTGAAAGCGATGGATCAAGCCCCACGAGAAAGCCTGATGCTGCTTGCCTTGGACGAAGAGGCAGTCAACGCATCATGCGCGGATGCTACAGGTGGCGAGCCTATTTTCAAGGGTGATCAGGGGGTTGGACGCGTCACTTCAGGTGGTTACGGCTATAGTGTGGGCATGAGCCTTGCTCTTGGTTACATCAACGGTGCTGCGCCGGGTGATGAGGTCGACGTCATGGTTCTGGGGCGTCCTCATAAGGCGCGAATCCTGCATGAGCCGCCCTTTGACCCCAAAGGAGAACGGTTGCGCGCCTAGCATTGCCATCGCGCGCCGCTTACTCGTTCGTCTTCAAACGTGAGTTCTGTACGAAGAAAATCGCGATTAGCGGTGCCACGACTGTAACCGCTGCCACACAGATCAATAGCCAGCCGAGTTGGGAGTAATCCGCAGGCACAGTGACTGCGCCGGTATCGGGGTCAACAACCTCCCGCGTAACCACGAAAACCTCGTTAATGTAACGAGTTGCAAGGTTCGACGCAGACAATGCAAGATTGGTGAAGGATGCCATAACGGCAAAGAATGTGGCTTTGAGATGCGCAGGTGCGTTGCGGGCAATCCATGCGAGCATAGGGATCATCGCAACCTGACCTAAGGGCGATTCCACCGCCGTATCCAAAATCGCGATGAACCGTGCATCGACGACGCCGCCGGTCATAGCAGAGGTCCAGTGGTGAACGCCGTAGTAAAGCCCAATATTGGGCAGGGACAAAACGCCCGCCGCTATCGTCAAGAGGATGATGATTAATACGATTGTGTGCTTGGCCATAAGTGGGCGTAGGATGATCATCCCCAGAAGCGTCAGCACAGTTGTGATCAGCGAAAGAACCGAAAGGAATTGCTGATCGAAACCCAACACGTCGATATTGAACCAGGTTTGTCCGGCCCCAGGATTTGGCACAGCACGGAACACAAAGATGATCACGGCTGTGCCCACAAGAATACGCGCTTGCTGCGGATCGAGTGTTTGGATGAGTTGCCGCATCAACAGCAAGACAACGGTCATCGATCCTGCAAAGACGATTTCCTGGCTGAAGGGCACATCGCTTAGTCCCACGGTCAATGTCAGGGCGACAAAGGCCGCCCCGCCGGTAAAGTACCAATGGTTCGGTTTGACCGTTTCGGGATTTTTGAGAACCTGATTGACCGCGTCGGCTTTTGAAGAACCGGCTCGAACCAACGCGGCGATCCGCGCGCGCGCCTGCAAAGACGCAAGTCCCACACCTGAGATGGAAATCACCGGCAAGATCAGCGCCATCAGGTAGATATTGGCATAAACCTGTTCTTTTGCTTCGCGAGGTAGCTCTTCAATCCCGGCGAAGAGATAGATATTCGCCGCCGCCACAATGCTTGCCCCGCCAATGAGGGCGACGCGGCCCAGTGTCTGCATCGTGGTGTGTTGCTCGCGCAAGTCATCTGGGGTCAGCGGCGCACCTGTTTCGTCATGTTCTGGCACCGCTTCGACCGACATTGCATCTGCAACCGCATCTTGGATCACAAAACCACAGGGAGCGAGAAGGACGGCGAGCACGTACCATGCGGTCATGCTCATGATGTCGGACATCCAATCCAGACGCGATGCCAGCCCATACATGATCAGGAAAGAGCAGGCCATAAGAGCGGCGCCAAGCCAGACCAGGAGCCCTTTCCAACGCCAAATGATATCCACCAGATGCCCAAGCGGCATCTTCAATGCCCAAGGCAAACCCGCCCAAAACGCAAGGCCCGCCAAAAATGCGGCCGAAACATCCAGGTATTCCTTGACGAAAAACGTCCCAACAATCGCCGTGATGCCTGATGCGCCAAAAGCGAAATAGACCATCAGCGGCGGCAGGAATGACCAGCGGATCTGTCGTGCCAGATCCAGAAAAATCACATCAAACCAACGGGCTATGACGTGCATTTGATTACAACGGCCTGATTTTCAGCTGTGTGATCCGATTGCCTTCGCGGTCCAGCACTTCGAAACGGAAGTTATGGAACGAAAAGACCTGGCCCTTGGTTGGGATCATTTGGGCTTCGTGAATAACGAGGCCCGCGACTGTGTTGGCTTCCTCGTCCGGCAGGCTCCAGTCCGTCGCTCGGTTCAGGTCGCGGATGGTCATCGCACCATCTACTACATAGTTGCCATCATCTCCCTTAAGAACGGGGTGTTCGGCATCCGGATCGAACTCATCTGTGATTTCGCCCACGATTTCTTCAAGGATGTCTTCCAGTGTAATCAGCCCCTGCAAAGACCCATATTCGTCTACCACCAAGGCAAAATGTGTCCGCATCCGCAAAAACTGCCGCATCTGGTCGTCCAGATTGGTGGTTTCCGGCACAAAGTAAGGGGGCATCGCGACGTCGGTGATCTGAAAGTTCTTCAGCGCGCTCGCGTCGCCTTCTGGCCCACCGATCAGTTTGTTGATGGCGCGCAGCAAATCCTTTGCGTGGATCAAGCCAATGATGTTTTCCGGATCATCCTTAAACACGGGCAGGCGTGTGTGGCTCGACTGCAAACACTGTTCCAGAATAGCATCAGGCGGATCATCGGCATTGATCATCTCGATATTCGAGCGATGAAGCATGATCTCTTCGACAAAGCGTTCAGACAGATCCAGTGCCCCTAGGATACGGTCACGGTCTTCCTTTTCGACGACGCCTTCAGAATGGCCCAAAGTCAACGCACCGGCAATTTCTTCCCGAACGGCCATGATGTGGCTGTCGGGGTCCGTTTGGACACCAAACAATCGCAAAACACCGCGTACAAACAGGCGCACGGCTGAAACCACTGGTGCAAACAGCGTGACAACCACACTGATCGGGGCCGACACCAGTGATGCGGCCTTTTCGGCATTTGTGATGGCATAGGTTTTGGGAAGAACCTCGGCGAAAATCAGTACCAAAAGTGTCATCACCAGAGTTGCCAAGGCCACGCCACTTTCACCAAAGGCTTGGGTAAAAATCGCTGTCGCAAGCGAGGCTGCAAGAATGTTGACCAGGTTGTTTCCAAGCAGCACCGACCCAATCAGACGTTCGTTGTCTTCGGTGATCTTTAGGGCGCGTCCTGCGCCACGGGAGCCCTTGTCCGCTTGCGACCTAAGCTTTCCCCGCGATGCTGCGGTAAGAGCGGTCTCCGAGCCCGAGAAAAATCCCGACAACACCAAAAGAAACAGGATCACGCCGCAGGTGATCCAAAAAGCGCTGTCCAAGCTGCCAAGGGTAGAGGCCTGGGCAAGCGCGTCTGTAGCAGGTTCCATTTGGGTTCAGGTTATCCTTTGATTGCTATGGGCTGGTTATGGGCATCCATATGGCCCCAATCAAGAGGTGATACGCATTTCGCAAAACACTGTGGTGCCGGGGTCAACCCTTGTGGCGGTCGGAATCGGTGGCAAGCGGATGGTGATCTGTTACCAGTTTTTGCAAGCGTTCTTCCAACACATGGGTGTAGATTTCGGTCGTTGCGACATCCGCATGGCCCAAGAGGGTTTGTATGGATCTGAGATCAGCACCATTGGCCAATAGATGCGTCGCAAACGCATGACGCAGAGTATGTGGTGTGACCTTACTTGGAGAAACCCCTCCTGCCACGGCAAGTTCTTTGATCAACAAGTAAAAGCGATGTCGGGTCAAATGGCCCGATTTGCCGCGTGAGGGGAACAGAAATCGGGACCGGGGATTACCGTTAGCAATAGCCTTTTCTTCATCTTCATCGCGCTGCTTTAACCAAGCAGATATCGCTTCTCGGGCTGGTGGTGACAGCGGAACCATGCGTTCTTTGCCACCCTTGCCAAGGATCAGCAGCATGCGTGGGTCGCCGCGTGCCGCTGACACCGGAAGGCTGACCAGCTCAGTCACTCGCATACCCGTCGCATAAAGCGTTTCCATCAGGCAGGTATTGCGCAAGCGATCGGTTTTTGACCTTCCGGTGATACGCGCGGCTTCGAGCAACCTGTCGACTTCGGTCACATCCAGTGTCTTGGGCAACCGTTGGTCGCGACCTGGTCCTTTGATCTGGATCGCGGGATTGTCGGAACGCCATCCCTCATCAAAGGCGAACCTATAGAGTTGCTTGATCGCCGAAAGTCTGCGAGCACGAGTTGATTTGGCCAATCCTTGATCAGAGCAATGAACCAAGTAGTTTTCAATGTCACCGCGGGTTACCGCGCGCAATTGCTGACCGGATGCGTTGAGCCAAGACACGAAGTCCGTCAGATCGCGCCCATATGCCATTTGCGTATTGGTGGCCGCCCCTAATTCCGCTGCCTGCGCATCAAGAAATGTTGAAATCCACTGTTGATCCGAAGGCATGGGTTATCCCTCTTGTCGTATCAACACATGAAGGGCGGCGCGGCGTGCGACGTCTTCCAGCCCTACGGCTCTGAAAATCATGAGCGCTTCGGTCAGGTCATTGAGATTGCCATTCGCGCCTCTGTCGAACAGAGCGATCGCGGTCAGGATCGCTTCACCAAGCTTGTCTGTGTCGAGCATGTTTGGCATTTCAGAAATGGTTTGAAACCCGTCTGCAACCGCGCGTTCCAGAGCGGTCGTTGCACTTGCGCGCACCGGTTCGCCTTGCGCAACTGACACCCAAAACACCTCTTGCGCCGAGTTAGCTTGTGCGTTTTGAGATAAAGACGCGTAGTCTGATGCTAAAAGCGCCATTTCCAATGCGTCCGCGCGCGCAGAGCTGTTGTCGAGGTTCAATTGGGACACATCGGCAGCGAACAAATCAGCAAAAGGTACTTCAAGGCCGGCGCGACGCATGTGGTTCCAGGCGTCAGACAGCGTCTTTGCGACGGCGCCCGCGCTTCCTGTATCAATCGCTGTTTCAAGCCGTTGGAGGGCGGATACCCTGTCCCACACACCACCGGACGCAGCAGGAAGGCGTTCTGTATAGAATCCCAGCAGCGTATTTGACGAAATAGCGCCCGTGCGTGCCAACCGTTCTGCTGCCTCAAGCTGCGCTTTCCACCCGGCGACGTCTCGTAAATCGGCCGCCGCAAATCGACGAGGTAAAGGCGCAGTTGGCAAACGTTCCCCAACGGCTTCGAATAATCGAAACGTCAGTGGGGAGGGATTGCGCGGCTGCGGAAGAGGGGCGGCGTCTTCAAATAGTTCCGGATGCAAGAAACGATCCAGAACCGGAGCAATTTCATCATCTAGATCACCCAAAGCCTGACTGGCGTCAAACAGCAGCGTTGCGCGGTTTAAGTCTCCCCGACGCGCAACGCAAAAGATAAGCGTCTCTCTGTTCGGTGTCATATATGGCGCGGCGGCCAGTATGGCGCAGACATCATCCTCGTTTCCCGTCAGGAAAGACATGTCTACCCAGCGCGTAAAGGTCTCACCGTTCGTCGTCGGACCTGCAATTTCGATCAGTGCTTTGGCTGGATCGATGGCACCCAAAGACAGTAATCGGTCGATACGGGCCGTTAAAAGAGAGGTGTCTCCGTCCGCAGTCATGGCTTCCGTCAACAGCAATGAATACAGCAAAGACTGCAGAGCCGGATGCCCTTCGACTGGTGCCGTACGGATTTTTCTGGCGATCACGGCCGGATCGCTGTTTCGCCAAAGGTCGACGGGTAGCCCCGTGACCGAAGAAGGTACCAAACCAATCGGGACATCTTGTGCTGCCAGCGGGCGCACATCGATTTCAGGCTGAAGCGCCGTTTCTGTTACAGGCGGCCCATTGGGAGGCGTCAGCGCCTCCTCGGTTTCCAGCCAATCGATGATAGATAAAGGGGCTTGAGCTGTCGCAGGTCTATCTGCAGCGACGAAAATTAGACACGCCAATCCACATGCTATGATCGATCTGTTCGCGCGCATGGCGCTTTAGTTCCCATCCAGAACGACAGGCTGCCGTACTTCTGTCTGTGGTGCCGAAAAATCCACCCCGAAAAAGGGTCCGAGATATGCGTAGCCGACAAGTGCTATGCCACCCAGAAAAATCAGGTAGATCAGGAATTTGATTAAGCGCCCCATGTAGTCCTCGATGCCTGCCTCAGCAATTTTGTGCCGTTTATATATGGCCTTTTTAGCAAGATCACGTCATTCACAATGTAATGAGCGGAATTAAGCATAACACGGCACATCATACGGAAAAACCTTCACGCCTGACTTTGCATAAGACGGTCGTCATGGTTGGCATGATGGGCGCGGGAAAAACGGCTGTGGGCCGGGCCTTGGCCGGACGTTTGCATGTTCCTTTCTTGGACAGCGATGCCGAGATCGAAACCGCCGCCAATATGACAATTCCAGAGATCTTTGAGCGTGATGGAGAGCCCTTTTTTCGCGACAAGGAAACACGTGTGATTGAGCGCTTGCTCGAAGAAGAGCCAGGCATCTTGTCGACGGGCGGCGGAGCTTTCCTGTCCGACTTAAACCGCTCCAATATTTCAAGCAAAGGCGTGTCTGTTTGCCTGGTTGCAGACCTCGACGTGCTGTGGAACCGGGTTAAGCACAAAGATACAAGGCCTCTTTTACGCTCAGACGACCCGCGTGCGACACTTACAAGCCTTTATGAGGCGCGCATGCCGATTTATGCCAAGGCGGATTTAAAAGTCGTGTCTGATGGTGAGACATCGATCGACGCAATGGTAGAGCGGGTGGTGTCGGTCCTCTTGACCCGCCCAGATGTGTTGACGGAGGCATGATGCGCAATACCGTGCACGTGGATCTGGGCGAGCGCGCCTATGATGTAGAGATCGGTCCAGGGCTTATCGAGGAGGCCGGAAGTTGGATTGCTCCGCTTTTGGCGCGCCCACGGGTTGCGGTGCTGACGGATGAAACGGTCGCTGGCTTGCATCTGGAACGGCTTCGCGATGGCCTTTCAAAGGCTGGTATCGACATGGTCTCGCTGGCTTTGCCCGCAGGTGAGGGGACCAAAAGCTGGCCTCATTTAACGCAATCGGTGGAATGGTTGCTGGACCAGAAGGTCGAACGCCGTGATGTGGTGGTTGCCTTCGGTGGAGGGGTCATCGGCGACTTGGCAGGATTTGCTGCAGCGATCCTGCGGCGCGGTGTGCGATTTGTGCAAATTCCGACCTCGTTATTGGCCCAAGTTGACAGCTCCGTAGGTGGAAAAACGGGTATCAATGCCCCTCAAGGGAAGAATTTGATCGGCGCTTTCCATCAACCCAGCCTCGTTCTGGCGGATACAGATGTTCTGGGCACACTGACACCACGTGACTTTCTGGCGGGATATGGGGAGGTCGTGAAATACGGTCTTCTTGGAGACGCGGATTTCTTTGATTGGCTTGAGGGGCAGGGGCCGGCCTTGGCTGAAGGAGATATGGCAGCCCGTGTGCGCGCTGTGACGCGATCAGTCGAGATGAAGGCTCGGATTGTGGAACGGGATGAAACGGAACAGGGCGACCGTGCGCTGTTAAATTTGGGCCATACATTCTGCCATGCCTTGGAAGCGGCGACCGGGTATTCCGACAGGTTGTTGCATGGGGAGGGTGTGGCCATAGGCTGTGCACTGGCCTTTGAGTTGTCATCGCGTTTGGGACTTTGTTCGCAAGAGGCGCCCAGCCGGGTGCGCGCGCACCTGCGTGACATGAAGATGAAGACGGAGCTTTCTGATATTCCTGGAGATCTACCAGACGCACACGCATTGTTGGCGCTCATGGCACAGGACAAGAAAGTCGTGGATGGACAATTGCGGTTCATCTTGGCGCGCGACATCGGGGAGGCGTTCGTTGCAAAAGATGTGCCAAGTGACGCGGTTCTCTCGGTGCTGAACGATGCGCTGGATAAGCGCTGAACGGTAAATGCGTCCGCGGCGGTTTCAGCGTCCGTTCAAGATCATTAATTCGCCGATATTTTCCCGGGTTACGTAACCGATCACCTGTCCACCGACGGCGAAAATCGCTACAGCTGGCGCGCCTTGATGTAATCCATCCAAAACCTTCTCCAGACCAGCGTTTAAGGGCAGCATCGGTATCTCTCGCGTCGCCAATTCCGAAACGCTCAGTGATTTGGCATCTGGGCGCCCCGTCGCGCCAAGTAAGGCAGCACGGGTGAGCACTCCGTACAGTGTTCCATCGGGGTTCAAGACGGGAAATTCCGCTTGTGTCGTTCTGATCAACGCTTGTCCTGCGGCTTCCAAACTATCTGTTGGTGCCAGCGCTTCGAATTGGGTGATCATGGCATCCCGCGCCATCATGCGCCGCGCGATCGACCGCATGGCAACATCATTGCTTTCCGCGCCAGCTGCAACGAACACAAAAAACGCGATTAAGATCAATAGCGGATTACCAGTGCTCAGCCCCGCAAATCCAAGGCCAAAGGCAACAATTTGTCCGGCGGTGGCCGCAATACGTGTGGCTCGGACCCGGTTCGTCACGAGACACAGCGCAGCTCGAAACACGCGACCACCGTCCATCGGAAAAGCGGGGATCATGTTGAACAGAGCGAGAAACAGATTGACCAGGGCCAAGCGTTCCAGAAACGCAGAACCGCTGTAATCAATTTCTGCCAGGTTTGCCGGATCGCTTCCCGCGCCGAACGCCAGAAAGAAGATCGCCCAAATAACGATGTTCACCGCTGGGCCGGCGAGAGCCACAATGATTTCCTGACCCGGCTTTTCAGGCATCCGTTCCAGCCGTGCTAGCCCACCGATCGGTAGCAAAGTTATATCTGGTGTGCGGATCCCATACCGTCGCGCGGTCAAGGCATGACCAAATTCGTGGGCAATGACGCATACGAAAAGCGACAGAACAAACAAGACGTTTGACAGGGCTGCCCCTGGCCCGCCTTCGGCATAGGCCACATACCCCACCCAGGCCAGCAGAAGGAAAAACGTAATATGAACTCTGAGTTCAGAGCCAAAGAGCCGACCGATCGTAAACGACCAGTTCATCTCAGGATAGTAGTCAGCACGCCTTTGCTGGCGTGCTGTTCAACAGATTTAAAACGGGATTTCATCATCCAAGTCACGCGACGGAGCAGGGCTGCTGCCGCCCATATTGTCGGATGGACCGCTATCGTAGCCACCGTATCCGCCACCAGAACCACCGATTTGACCGCCGCCTCCGGCACCGTCACGTCCATCAAGAAACGTCATCTCGCCCGCATAAGGGCGCAGTACAACTTCGGTTGAATACCGGTCCTGACCGGACTGATCCTGCCATTTACGCGTTTCGAGCTTACCCTCGATATACACTTTCGACCCTTTGCGCAGATACTGTTCTGCGAGACGTGCAAGGTTCTCGTTAAAAATCGCGACACTGTGCCATTCGGTCCGCTCACGGCGTTCGCCTGTGTTGCGATCTTTCCAGTTTTCCGATGTTGCGATGCGCAGATTGCAAACTTTACCACCGTTCTGAAAAGTTCGCACTTCAGGGTCGCGCCCCAGATTGCCGATAAGTATGACTTTGTTGACTGATCCAGCCATGATGCCCCCCGTTTATGATTACATGTTGCCGGAGACCTGAAATCGAATCTCACCCGGCGTTTGGGTGAGCCTACACTCTCCCTCAAGGCCTTAAAACTGGTTAACGGGGCTCGTTTGCAGAGGGATTGGCAAAAAGTTAATAAAATCTTATAGTCAGATGCGGAATTGACCTGGGGCACGGCTTATCATGAAAAGACTGACAACTGCAGTCATGCTGTTCGGTTTGATTGCGCCTGCCACCGCTTCGGCGGACATCTTCTCCACCAAAAGTCGCAAGCAGCTGTTCAAGTCGCAAACCAAAGTGCTGGATACGCGTGCGTCCACGCAATATGCGGGCTCGGTGCGGTTGCAGCCCCAGACAATATACGCACCCGGAGCCGGCGGGATACCTCAGTACAATGGCAAGTACCGCGGCCAATACTTGAACATGGCGCGGGAGGCCGCGCGACGGCATGGCATTCCAGAAGATCTTTTCCTTCGCCTGGTGCAGCAGGAGTCCGGGTGGAACCCTCGGGCGCGATCGCATAAAGGTGCGATGGGACTTGCACAGTTAATGCCAGCCACGGCACGATATTTGCGGGTCGATCCCAATGATCCCAAGGACAATCTGGAAGGTGGCGCGCGGTACCTTGCGGAACAGTATCGCACGTTTGGCTCATGGCGTCTGGCGCTTGCCGCATATAACGCGGGCCCGGAAGCTGTCAAAAAGCATAACGGCGTGCCGCCGTACCGCGAAACCAAAAACTACGTGCGGATTATTCTGGGCAGTTAAGTCAGCCCTTTACGTCAGATTCACAGCTGTCGCATAGGCATCGTTCATCTTGTTGATGAATGGAGACCTTTTTACATGGTTGCAGCGCCGCGCGTTCATTAGTTGAACGATACGCCCTCCAGCTCAGATCTTATCACGCGCCTTATGTCCGACGGAGCGTATGACGCCGCTTTGTCGATGCTGACACCCAAGATCGAACGCGGCCTTGCTGATCCTGTGGCTTTGGATCAAGCCGCGACATGCCATTGGCACCTGCAAGAGGGTGTGCTTGCTATGAATTTGATGCAACAGATCGTCGACAGCTGGCCACAGGTCGGTGCGCCTTGCGTGAAGCTGGCATCCTATGCTGCCAGCTGCGGTGAACGGGAACGGGCTTTGCGTACGCTTCAACTGGCATTTCGACGTGGTCACAAAACGGCACAATCACTTGCCCTGTTGAACCGAGTGGACCCAATTGCACCCAAAAGTGCAAACGCGCGCCGGCTTAAGGCGATGGCCGAGTCCTGTCATATGCCAAATCTGGATCGCGCCATTGCCCGAAATACTTTGGGCAAGATCGAGGAACGGGCAGGGCGATTCCGAGCAGCGTTCAGGTGGTTTGCGTCGGCCAATCAATTGCACGGAAATGCCTATCGCCCGCGGGATGTTTCGGCGCTTGTAGCAGGCCAAATCCTGAACTTTGATCCTCAACTATTACCAAAGGGAGCCGCCGCGACAGAGCCGCGGATGCTCTTCATTACGGGCCTTCCTCGGTCTGGAACAACCGTTTTGGAACACAGCCTGTCCCGCCATCCACAGGTCCGTGCATTGGGCGAAAGCCGTGCGCTCTCCCGGACTGTTATGGCTATGCGCCGTCGAAACGCCACCGCAGGACTTTGGGATTGGTTTGGACGTTTGCGCGATGCGGACCGGCTGGCCTTTCAACGAAAGTTCTTGTCTTATCTTCCTCTCAACGCGCGAAAGGACCGTCGCGTGCTCGTCTTTAAAATGCCGTTGGATTGCTTTGACATTGGGGCGGCAGCCTGGCTCTGGCCAAAGGCAAGGTTCCTTCATATCTCTCGCCACCCTTTGGATACGGGGCTCTCGAATTTTACAACTCTGTTTCATGACGGCCATGCGTATTCGCGTCGCCTAGAGTGGATCGCACATATGATCCGTGCAGTTGATCGGTCGGTCGATGATTATACTGGTAAACTCGGACATGCCTTGCGCCAACAGTCTTACCGATCGTTGGTTGAAGATCCGGAAGGGCAGTTGAAAGCCGTTCTGAAGCATGTTGAGTTGCCGTGGGAGCCCGCATGCCTAGTGCCTGAAATGGGAACAAAGCCCGTCCAGACGGCCTCGATCGGGCAAATTGGCTTTGGGATCAATACGCGCGGCCTGAACAAGTGGAAAAAGTACGAGGCGCAACTGGTCCCTTTGAGCAAAGCCCTCGGGGCTGACTGGATCACTCAGTGGGAAGAACACGACTATAGTCTTTGAAAAGAAAACGAGCCGCCCAATCTGGACGGCTCGTACGTGTTTAGCAGCACCCGATTATTCGGCCGCAACCTTGATGACTGGTTCCATCCGGTTGAGGACAGACTCTGCCAGGTGGCATTTAACCTGATGGTTGCCATCGAGTGTCCGAACCGGTGGGACTTCTTTCTCGCAAAGCCCACCCGGAACCTCGGATTTCCAGCGGCACCGTGTTTGGAACGGACAGCCAGGCGGCGGGTTCATCGCCGACGGAATGTCGCCTTCCAGAACGATATGCTGTTTTTCGATCGACGTATCCGCGATCGGCACGGCGCTCAACAACGCTTCGGTGTAGGGATGATAGGGCGGTGAGAAGACTTGTTCCGTCGTCCCCAGTTCGACCACATGTCCCAGATACATCACCATGACGCGGTCTGACAGATACCGCACAATCGATAAGTCGTGCGAAATGAAGAGCAGCGTTGTTTTCTGTTCGCGCTGGATCTCCATCAACAGATCTGTGACCGCCGCTTGCACCGACACATCAAGCGCCGACACGGGTTCGTCCGCTACCACGATGCGCGCATCACCGGCAAAGGCGCGTGCGATCCCGACACGCTGCTTCTGTCCGCCCGACAATTGTCGGGGCATCCGGTCGGCAAAGGCGCGCGGCAGCTTCACCAGATCCAAAAGCTCCAGCATACGCTGTTTGCGTTCGCGATCATTCTCGCCGATTCCAAAGATCTCCAGCGCGCGGATGATCTGCCGACCGACCGTCATCGACGGGTTCAACGTGTCAAACGGGTTTTGGAACACCATTTGCACTTCGCCGACCGTCTTCGCATCACGCTCCTCAATCGGCACGCTTTCGATATTGCGATTGTCGAGCAGGATTTGGCCTTCTGTCGCCGTCTCCAGCCCCATCAACACTTTGGCGAACGTGGACTTGCCGCATCCAGACTCGCCCACGATGGCAAGGGTCTCGGATTCGCGTGCTTCAAACGACAAGGTCTCGTTCGCTTTAACCACCTTCTTGTCGCCACCGCCAAAGAGCGCGTTTGCGGCAACCTCATAATATTTCTTGAGGTTATCCATCTTCAGAACGACATCGCCGATCTCGCCCTTGTCCTTCTGCTCCGACGCAACAAGGGGCGCGTTCCAATCAATTTCCTGGAACTTCAAACAACGCGTTGCGTGCCTGTCGTTGCCTGGCACGTCGAACATGGGGATATCGCCTTGATTGCAGCGCCCTTCCTCAAAGTAGTCGCAGCGCGGGCCAAAGTTACATCCTGGTGGTCGTTCATGGGGCAGGGGAAAGTTGCCCGGAATAGCGAC